>JAUWLP010000026.1 GCA_030613575.1 Desulfobacteraceae bacterium | reverse complement strand
ATCTGTCAGGGCACTTCCTGTGATTGTTATTGAATGAATTTTATCTTTATAGCTGTTTAATATTTCATCCTGAAATGGTTTAAATCTCTCAATGGCCACATCTTTCAGATTCAGATCAATCATAAATACCTCCTCGTTCATTTTCACATAACGAATAAAACAGACGTTTTATTTTTACATTGAAAACCTGGTCCTTGGGGCCAAGTCAGAGATAGATGGCTCTGCCTTGGAGTTTTGTGTCTAAAATCACAAATTCCAAGCACCAAATTACAAATAAATTTCAAATCTCAAGCACCAAATTTCAAATAAATCACAAATTCCAAATCTCAAATTCCAAACAAGGGCCAAAGCCATTTTTTTTATTCTTTTGTTTGTTATTTCGAATTTCGGTCATTGGAATTTATTTGTTATTTGTGTTTTGTTATTTGGGATTTCCCCTTTCGGTCATTGTTATTTGTTTGATATTTGTAATTTCAATAATTCAATGAACTGCCAACAAAGCAAATCCCCTCTGGGGACAACCAAAGCCTGGTCCTCTAGGCCAGGAGTTTTACTTAATGTGGACGGCTGTACCATAAGCATACAGTTCGGCGGCGCCCTGTGCAACGGAAGAAGTAGAAAACCTGACATTGACAATGGCATTGGCCCCTAACTGGCGGGCTTGCTCAATCATACGGTCCATGGCCTGCTGCCCACATGCTTGGCCCGGATCGTACTACCGGAGACCAACCCAAAATGTTCGACAATTGTTTTGCCTGGAACGGTTTCAATGTTTGTGATGATCATCTTTCCGCCATGAATAATTTTTGAAACTTTTTAATTCATACTTTTTCTAAATCGTCAATCCATTTTCTGACCCGATCTTTACCGTAAGCTTTTTCCCAGGCCGCCAGAATGACATCCACCGGTATATCCGCATACGTCCCGTGGAAATCCAAATATTCCATAAACTCCTTTTTCTCCATATTATAGGTCTGAAAAATCGAATCTTCGAGGCCGTTAAATTCAAGCGGGATTACTTTATGTTTTTTACACAGATCGGCATTAAACGTAGGGGTTGCCTTAACCCATTTGCCGGCAAGATAAAATTCCGTAAATCCATGACAAACAAACAGATCAGAGCCCAGGAACTCAATAAGTTTCTGCGTGGCCAGATGGTTGCGGACAGTTGCGAACCCTATCCGGGACGGGATATTGCATGCTCTTGCAAGAGCGCATAGGAGTGAAGCTTTGCTTATACAGAATCCCCGTCCGCTTTTAAGTACATTGCTCGCACGATAATGCTCGGGGCGATAGAACGGATAATACGGATCATACCAGATATTATCCCGAACAGCATAATAGAGTTTTACGACCTTTTCAATCGGATCCTGGCCTGCATCAACTACCGTATCATTTGCATATTCAATAATTATTTTATTATCACTGTCAATGATTTCCGTAGGAGCGAGATATTTTTTGTCCATATTATCCATTAGACCGAACTCCTCAAGGTCTGATTCGAGTTACGTGGAGATTCAACACTGTATCTATTTGTTCGCTTACAGGATTCATTGATATGGGCTGGAATTGCTCGACCTGATGTTTTGCCTTTTCAAACGCTTTGCGGGTTATTCTGTCAGAACCAGCAGCCAGACGAACACATCCCTGGAAGATAAAGAAACTCAAAAACATGGTTATGCCTATGGTTAAAAATGCATGCAGAAAGAAGTCGGAGGAAAGATAGTTGCCGGTGAAGTAGTTTTGTGCAGTTACCCAGCCCACATGTCCCAGGATACCTATAACCGGCAGGTTGAAAACGATCTGAAGCATAAATCCGCTCAGGATTTTCGAAGACTTTTCAATTGTATTGTCCAGTGAATCGCTCCATAAGGCGTTAAGATCCCCGTTCAGGGTATCACTTTCCGGGAGGACATCTTTAATCCTTCGCACCGATTTGTCAAACCGAGCTTTAACAAGAGATTCAGCAATATCCGGCCATTCTTTTAAAATGGAAAGCCGGTAATCACGCATGGCAGTATCTACTCCATCGCTTTTTCCGGTCTCAACCAGTGCTGCCCTGGATTCTTTAAAATGCCGGAGAGAGGAAACCATACCTGCCAACTGGCGAAGAGGGTTGCCGAACCTGAACATTGCAACAATGCCGGTACCGAAAATCAAAATGCGTGCCCATATGGCTATGAGCCATCCCACCGGTCCCAGCCACCGATTCGCAAGTTTTTGATACAAAAGCACATTTATGCCGAACAGCCGTTTATAGTTGTTGTTTTTAAAAGCAAAGAGGGCGTTTTTTACCGCCTTTGTTTCCGCCGCCTGGATATTCTCTTTGGCGGCCACCAGTTTTTCCAGGTCCTTTTCAACTTCAACCCGTGTTTCTTCAAAGATGTAATCACGCAGGCTTTCGGCATTTTCCAGCCGCCTGTCGATCACGAATCCAGGGCGATTGAAGGTGCCGAAAATCATCTGCCGGAGCTCTTTAAACTGATCAAAATCGTGCAGAGGATATGCTGTCGGGTCCCACCCTGGATCGCGCAAGTGCCGACGTGCGGAAATACACAGAACTGTTTGAATAGGTCTTTCCCAGGCATTGTTAATAAACCCCAAAAATTCAGGCATTATCTTTTCTTTAAGCTCGTTTTCGTCCTGACGGTCACACTTGTTAATTACAACCACAAGAGAATCCCCACTAAAAAAGCGCACATAAGATGCAAGAAAATCCACATGGTCTCTTCTTTTAGGATTTTCCGAATCAAAAACGCAGATGAGTATGTCTGAAAGCGCTATGGCTTTATGCACCATCGGAACCTGCTTATCCTGTTCGATGCTGTCCGTGTCCGGTGTGTCGATCAACATCACGTGTTCAAGGGACGCAGCCGCATGACTCGATCGCGTCTCAACATTCTCCATACCAAACTGTCGATTCAAATGGCCGGCATCGTTCTTTTCCCGGCAAAAAACGACGATATTTCTGGTAGTGGGACGCAGATTTCCTGCCTCGGATAAGCCGTCGACTTCCGCCAGAGCATTCAGCAGCGTGGATTTGCCGGAGCCGCACGGGCCGATTATGGTAACAACGAGCTTACGTTCAAAACGTTCCTCAAGATCTGTGATCATGGGCAGCACCTGGTCGCACTGTTTTTTTAGCGCTGCACCGGGTTGCCACATCGGCGCCTGGTCAATTGCAGCCTCAAGCATTCTCACATCATTTTTATACCCTTCTATCCTGCCGAGTGCCCTTATTGATTCTGCCTGCCGGTTTGAAATCGTCATGATGAGACCTTTAAAAAGTGTTTAATTTTGCCTGCCCAATTAAATCTGTATTTAATATTTGATGACCTCGTAAAAAGTCCGATTTAGACGGTTTTGTAAAAAGTTCAAATTCAAGGCATGCAAATTTTGTAATCATGAGGCGTACTTTTCGTACGTTGAATGATTACGAAATGCAGCACAACGCAGAAGTTGGACTTTTTACGAAACCGTCAATATTTAACCAGCGGTCAATGCCTTTTCACACGCTTCAATATTGACTTGTATCTGATTTATCAGGTTATCCGCCTCATCCATGGCATCTTTTGCCGCCCTAATTATTCCGCCCGTGATCTCCTGTTCGAAAAGATCCTTTACTTCTTTGAGTTTGTTGTTTAACCATGCCTGAACAATGGGGCCGAGCATGTCATCGAGCTGCTTCTGATCAGCCCTTTTGAGACCTGTGGTGGCAGGGATCGCAACAAGGGCATACAGGTCATGCAGCCCAAACAGTCCTGTAAGCTTGACCTTGATTCCCACGGCTCCTACCGGATCTCCTGTTGAAAGAATATAAGTTACAGCCACGGTTGCCGGCACCACGTTCAAAAAGGCGGAAAACGTCTGCCGGATCTTGGTCCAAATCCCCATTTTGCTGCGGAAACTTTTTGCCAGATCTTTCAGCTCCTGCTCGATTCCCTGTGACAGATCCAAAATTAAATCCCGGCGTGAAAGAATAGACTCTATCACCGATTTCCAGTCTCTATTCCGCAATTTTTCCTGCTCCTGAAAAACAACAGGGTGAGCCGAAACAAAAAATGTTAAAGACACCTGTTTTTCTGTGGCCTTGATATGCGGATTTTGATTGTCTTTCAGAGCGTTACCTGCTCTGATCCGCTCGACGGCCTCAAGCATTTGCCTGGTCACCGGATCTTTCAGATTGGCGGAAACCGAAATTTCAGGATTGACCGTTTTGTAATGCATGCTGTTTACGGCATTTACAAGATCCTCTTCGATGTTGTCGGTAAAATCTTTTTGAGGCTCTATTTTCTTAGTCCCGGAAAGCTTATCTTTTACCTTTTTTGTGGTATCTAACAACACTTTAAAGGGGAACTCAACAACTCTGCCTGTTTTACGCAATGCTTTGACATAAGGGGGATCTGTTAACATCCAGATCTCAACAAAACGTTTTACCACCAGGTCCATGGGGAAATGCTGCAGGGCTTCATGCACACAATGACTCTGAGCTGTCTGCAGGGTATCAAGATAAAGGCGCAGCTCATCACGAGAAATACTCGCATGTTCAAGAAGATCTCCGGCCATGATCAGCACATCCTTCAAGATCGAAGAAAGGAGTTCGAGTCTTAATTTGCTGGAATCGATGTCCTGGAGGGCTTTTATAAACGAAGGATCTTTTTTGCGTACCGGACGCAATGCCATGAATCGTTTGCCCGCAGCCACGGAGTTATCCTCATCCGCACGGTAAATTCCCAGTACGTAACGGTCGGCTTCATTACCATACAAGTTTCGGGCAACGGTCATGGCGTGTTCCTGCACCTCTTCTTGTTCAAAGTTGGGATAAACGCGGTAGACCAAAAAGCATTTTCTCATTCCGATGCCCGTAAGCATTTCTGAGACAAAATCGGTATTTTCGCGGTTGTTATAGTTGGAATTGGTGAAAACATATATCAGGATATCTGATGATTCCAAAGCCTTCAGGGCAATATCCCGGTTAACGTAAGTGCCTTTGGCTCCTGTATCAAAATCCGGTGTGTCCATCAGCACCAGATTCTGAGGAACTGCGTCGCTTAGAACATAGAGGGGGTGTCCGGGAACGGTGAGATCCTTTTTGTCTTTCAGGGGATCGGGTAAACATCCGAACGGTTCAAAAAGGGCGGGAAGAATGTTTGGCCGGTTGAAGATTTCCTGGTGGGCGGAGACAAGGACGCGGCGGTTAAGCCCTGCACTGCCGCCAACCGGCGAAACACGTTTACCTACCATCGAGTTAAACAGACTCGATTTCCCTGAAGAACCCCCGCCGCAGATGGTTCCCATAATGGGAAAATCAGAAGAAAGCCGGATAAGCAGTTTGCTATCAATAATCTTGGTCCATGTAGCAACATCCTTGCTTCGATCGAGCCTGAGCCTGTCCTGGATAGCAGGGATACTAGTTCTCAATATTTTGAGGGCATCAGTTATGTTTTGTTTATAAAAATTTTCCATAGCGGTTACTCTCAAGATAACACATTTTTCTTTACAAAGAAATGCTGTAATTAAGCAATATTATTGAAACCGTAAAAACAACTTTACTATAAAAGAAAGAAGGCATACATAGAACTTAGGGCTTCGCCCCAATTGGAATAATGGAATGATGGAGTAATGGAATAATGGGTTTGAAGGAGTTTTTTACAATTAAAATGGTTTATTTCCGCCCTTACTCCCAACATTCCATTCTGATGGCAGAAACAGGTTGCCATTAATAAACCTGTATTTTCAAGAAGTTGTAGAATTTCCGAGACGTTACATTAGGTTCTTGGTCCAAAAGCTGATGATCATCAGGAGCAATTGATGCAAATTGAAGTGGCATGTTATTCCGGATACCGGGGTGAAGAGACTCCCCGGCAAATCCGGCTGGGTGATAGAAAAATCGAGGTAAAAGAAATTCAAGATCGATGGTTGGCTCCGAACCACCGCTATTTTAAGGTGTTAGGAGACGACAATGCTATTTACATTCTTCGTCACGACGCGGAATCATGGGATTGGGATTTGACGTTCTATAAGGAAAAAGAGTAAATACTGATAATTATCCCTTTTAGCGTATCAGGTTGAAGAGGGTTAGGAGGCAGAAATTCCAACGTTATGAAATGTCCCGACCTATACTTGATTTGACAGAACAGAAAGGGAACTCACGACTTCATTTGACAATTTGGTCCTGATATTCAAAAACACAACCATCAATTTTATATAAAGAAAAAAGGATATATAGCAGATGTAATCACAGGTCTTGGATTGAATTTTTCAAACCTAAATCGCAAAAATTGCGTATAGATTAAATGCACGCTGTAAAACAGGAATCATGCATCGGGCTCATGATCTTGCTCTTGATTGCTTATACCGTCAATTTTGAATTTGGATAAGTGTTCATTGCATAGATTCGCCTGTTTTTTGACAATTTTGAAGGCGTTTTCATACTTACTTTTTTCTATCTCGCCATTGGCAACTTCCTCTAAAGCCGAGAGTAACAGGTCATTGTTTTTTTTAATTGTTGTTATATAGTCAGACAGGGAATCAATCATATCGTTAACCTGGTGTGCTTCATTTTTAAGGAAATCATACCGCCGCAAAAAAATTTTTCGTGTTAAATCTCCCTGAGAAATTTTTTTAAAAGTTTTTGAAAAGTTTACCAAAGGGCCGCAAAGTTTGTGATTTACTAATACATTATGTATTAAAGCGAGGAGAAGTATGGCAATGAGTGCAAAGGATAACCGATCTAATAAAACAAGAAAAAACTTTGCTGAGTAATGTTGAGAATAAAGGTCATCCATTCGAAAGATGTCATGATAACAAGGAGATAATATTGTAAAAACAATAACAGCAAAGACCAATACCATAAGTATCAGGTTGGCGAGCGCTATTTTGAGCTGAGTTTTATTTGCTATTAAATAGTTTTTCAATTTTCGCTGATTAACTGTTCGTTTCATTTTAACCTACTTTTTTGTAATTTTATCTGTTTCAGGGTTTTCTTCAAAAAACGGTGTCCTTCTTTTTAGTCCATTTAATATCCTTCTGGTTCTTGAATTTAATCACGCCTCCGTTTGCCGGGTAATAATAAAAGGATCGGGTGTATTCTAACCCATCTATATTGTGATAGTTAATAGTATATAACGTATTATTATCTTGAACACTTTTTTCTATGCTTAAGATAAAGTGCACGTCTATTTTATCTTCTCCAAGCCCATAAGTGAACGTTACTTTTGATAGCTCAAAAAAACGATCTTTGTATCTTGGTTCAGATGTTGTCCATCTCCCGATCAAACTATCAGGAAAGCCCTCGTCCTCTTTAGGGTAGAATATGAATATCGACACTATAATTAAAATAAATACCGAAATGATAATCCATTTATGTTTCATTTTCTTCCATCTTTTTTCCGGCAGATTAGCTTTTCCCTTTTGACTAATTCATAGCTAGGGTACCATGAATGCTCATTGATGCCACCTTGGTTTTTTCCGTCTTCATAATTTTTAAGAAAGCTTTTACAACATCAGGGTCGAACTGCCGGCCTGCTTCTTGAGTTATCAAATCAATGACGCGTTCACAAGCCCATCCCTCTCGGTAAGGCCGATCCGATTTAAGAGCGTCAAAAACATCGGCTACAGCAAGAATCCGGGCACCAATATCTATGGCATCGCCGGAAAGGCCGTCGGGATATCCCTTTCCGTCGTGGCGCTCATGATGCTGTAAGACTATGGGAACGATTTCCTTATATGCAGCAATTGGTTCAAGAATTTTTGCTCCGATTTGAGGATGCATGTTAATCATTCGGTACTCCTCATCGTCGAGTTTTCCAGGTTTATCAAGGACCCCTATCGGAACTCCTATTTTTCCGATATCATGAAGGAGGGCACCGCGATGTAAGTTATCAAGCTTTTTAGGGGTAAGCCCCAAAACTGCTCCGATTTCTAAAGCCATCTCTGTCACTCTCTCAGAGTGACCGGCTGTCCAGGATGATTTGGCATCGACGGTGCGTGCAAGGGCTTTTAACGTGCCCCAGTTAAGCTGGTCCAACTCTTTGATCAGGTTTGCATTTGAAAGAGCAACAGCTACCTGATCAGCCATTTGTCGGGCTCGGGTAATGTCTTCCTCGCTATAGACTTTTACTTGGAGTCGTCCAATGGTTATGACTGCGGACAATTTTTTATTTAGGAAAACGGGTAGAATTAAAAATGACTTGATTCCATTTTTGGCAAAGGGTGAAAGATATGGTAATGGATTTTTGTCCGCATGGATTATTAAATATTCCGGATTGGCATGAAGCTCTTCAAGGCCGTATGTACTGAATTCAAAAGATTTCTCGCATAATTCATTCTTTTGGTTGTAATAACTGAAATATGCTTGGGCGGCATTATCCTGCTCCGAATCAATCAGGCTTATGGCAACAAAGTCGCAGGCAAACCAATCGTACAGTCGATTTATCACAGTCTCTACTATTATCTTGGTTTCTAATGATGATAGAATAGCACGGTCGATCTCTGCCAAGGTATCCAGGGCCTTGAATTGTCTGTTCAGCCGGTCAGACATCTCATTAAAGTCTGTAGCGAGTTCTTCGAATTCATCGCGGCTTGTGATCTGAACCCGGTAGTCAAAGTCTTTCATGGCAATCCGGCGAGTTCCCTTTTTCAGCAACTCAAGGGGCACCATACTCTTGCGGATATAGTAAATGCTAAAGAGCAATACCACCCACAGGGAGATAAGGACAACAAGGCAAAAAATTGTCTTAAAATCAGACATGGGAGCAAGCACATCGGCTTTGGATTGACTGAGCACCACGGTCCAGCCATGGACCAAAAAACGGGGTTTCATAAATATTGTCCGGTAACTTACCAAGTATTTTTCATTTTCGTGTACCAACTCAAACTGACCGGAGGATGAGCTTTTAAGCTTAAGGCTAACCCGGCTGGAAAATGAATCTTGATTTGAAAAAGAACTGAAAAGCAGGTTTTTCGACTCATCTAAAACGCAAACTTCGGTGTTTGGCGGCAATGCATTTCCCTGGTCAATTTCCCATAGGTATGCAGGGTTGATCTCGCCAATTAAAAATCCTGACTTCAGATTCTTTGAATCCAGCAGCCTCATCATAAATATTCGCGGCGAAGATCCCGAATGGTTTAAAATCGAGATCGCTGTATTGCCGGCATTGATGTGCTTAATCTCTTCCACACCTGGTTTTTTAGGATTGTCCATGGTTTTAAAAACCGAGGTATATTCATCCGCATTGTTGAAAAGAGCCACAGCCTTGAAACGACTGGCAAGTCGTTCATTAAAATCAGCCAACGGTGTCTGGCCGGGACTATGCAAAGGCTTCTTCAAGGAAAATGCGAAAAACTGCAATTCGGTTTCGAGAAATATCAATCGTTCGTAAAGGGACAAACCATACCCTTTAACCGATTGTTTGAGTCGTTTGTAGCTTTGCTTATTTAGCTGTTTCGTAACATGGCCATATGAGATTATCGAAAGGCACAAAATGGGAATAAGAGCACAGGAGACAAACAACACAAAGATTCTGCGGGCTATCTTACTATGGAAAATTTTAGTATCAAATTTCATCGGATAGACTCATATCAATAATCGGAAACAAGACCCACAAACCCACCATTGTTAGCGCGGACAATATCGTCCTGACTGGCATTGGACGTAAAAGGTGATTGACTATTCCCATCTTGCCCCATGCTGTAAAGATCATAATCTGTATTTACCGGAACCATAAAGTGATCTTTACGCAATTGCCCCGGTGGTGCATTGCCACCGTCAATTCTTAAATACTGGTACGAATTTCCCCAGGGATCTATGAGATTACTAATTGATAGATCGTTAAGGCTGTCAGGAAGTTCACCGGTGTTAATCGCATAAATATTTATTTGTTTTTCTATTATACGGATATCCGTCAGGGCCACGGCGATTCTACCCTTTTCTCTGTATTTTAGATAATTAGGTACCGCAATGGCTGACAAGGTTCCAATGATTGCCACCACAATCATTAATTCGATAAGTGTAAAGCCACGATTACACGCATTTGGATCCACATCGTTCGAACATGGTACATTGCGTGAACCATGTCCGTAATACAAAGGATAATAAGACATTAGGCCACACTTATCTTTTGAGTTTTTGGAGATATATTTTCTGAAAAATTAACTATTTTGTTGCGCCCTCTCTGCTTTGCAGAGTACATGGCTATATCTGCATTTTTAATTAGAGTTTCGATATCTTTTCCATCCTCAGGGTAAGTTGATATGCCTAAGCTAATGGAAAGTCTTGGTAAACTATCCAGTCTTATTTGAGAGAATCCTTTTCTCAACCTCTCTGCCAAAACATAAGCTGCTTCTTTGTCAGTTTCAGGAAATAATATCACAAACTCTTCCCCACCATATCTTGCGACAATATCCACCTGCCGTATGTTTGTTTTGAAAAAGTTCCCTGCTGCCTTTAGGACTTGATCTCCTGCAGTGTGGCCATATGTATCGTTGACACTTTTGAACTTATCAATATCAACCATCACAATTGAGAATACTTTGTTGTAGCGGTCAGACCTTAATAACTCATCCTGAAGCCTCGACATAAAATATCGTCGAATATACAGCCCCGTCAGAAAATCAGTGACAGCCATCTCCCGGAGTTGTGCCTTGTTGATTGCCACTGCTGCCTGATCAGTAATGGCCTTCAGCATTTCAACGTCAACTTCAGTAAAGTGTTTGTCATCCCGTTTATTAGTCACATTGATGACGCCGATGACGTCATTGTAAACGAACATGGGAATGCAAGCGATAGAACGGACAAAGGAGGAATCCGCTTCGATGAATTTGTCTTCACCTTTAATATTATTTAATACTATCGGTTTTGCTTCTTGAAAAACCTGTCCGGCCACGCCTTCTCCTGGTTTAAAGCTTTTACACTCAACTTGTTTGTTGTTTATCTTTTCCTGGTAGTCATTATCTTCCAATCCCTCTATAACACTGACACACAATTGATTTGTATCAGGATCAAGAAGCATAATGGAACCTTTCTCTGCTTTAGTTATCCTGATAGCCTTTCTTAATATATACTGGAGAAGGTTTTTTAAATCACTGATATAAGTCATAGCTCTGCCGATATTGTTAAGGAGAGATAAATTATGGAGGATTTTATCCAGTTTTTGCCTTTCCTTTTGTCTCTTTAAATTAAGAGTGCAGGCATTTATACAGATCGACGCTTGAGTAGCGATATGTTTAATATAACCATATTCGATCTCATCAATGGGATGTGCGTTATCCTTCTCTCCAATCGTCAAAAAGCCGATCACCTCTTCTTTTATAATAAAAGGGATCCACCATTCGGAACGCAACTCTTTCAGAGTGCAGTTTTCAGAAAATTCTTTAAAGATTGGGTTGCCGGAAGTGTCATTTACGGGAAAGGGTTCTTTTTGAAGAATTTTTTGCCAAAGAGGCCCATCATTCTTATTAAATGTAAAAACCAAATCATTGAGTCCATGGCTGTAAACCAATTCGAATTTTTCGATATCATGGTGATAAACAAAAACGCATAGAGTAGAGACCTTGAGCTGTTCCCTTACGAGTCCCGCTATAGTAGAATATAGCTCCATAGGATCAAGAATATTGCATAGCATTCGATTTGCATGCAGAAGGTTTTCCATCTCAGAAATGAGCTGTCTTAGACTATCGACACTATCGGTTTCCTTTGTTGATCCATTCATTGGCATACTTTCAGTCCAGGGCAGAACCAGTTTTGACTTTGTCATTAAATCTAATTTAGTTTTCTGCTTTTAAATTTACTTCACGCTTATATTAAATATCAGCTAAGCCATTTATTTTTCTTCTTTCCCTTTTTCTTGATTTGTCCAGGAGGGTATTTGCGCTTGTGTTCTTCGTAATAGCTATAGGGTTTATCGGTATCCATCTCAATGCTGACATAACCACCAAGTCCTAATTGTACAGCATGAGGCAACGATGCGGAAATCCGCCAGTTAGGCCCCTCAAGGTAAAAATATAATTCTCTATAAGTGTCATAGTAAACGCTACAGGAAGGATAATACCGATATTTATATTTTGCACGATATCCATGTGCCGGTGCATGAGGTGGCGGACCTCCTTTTTTGGCTTTTTTTACTTCATGATGATGTCCGTTACCTGCCCCCTGTCCCCATTCAAAACCTACCGCTCCTCCGGTTGTTCTACATGCACTAAAAGAAAATAGAAATAAAACAATACCTAAAAGAAACATTGATCTTTTTAAAACACTATAATTCATATCTGTCCTCCTTTTATTATTTGCATTGTCGTGCAAAAATTGCGCCAGAATGAAGATATAGAATATATGTTAATATTATAAGCGGTTAGATCATCTATAGAGGTTTTACGATTAAAATGGTGTGACAAATATCGTCAAATTACTCGACAAAAGATGAACGCAGAGTTTGAAGACAAAAAAAGATAGGACGTTTCATTTAAGCTTTATCTGTAAGAGGAGTCATTTCTTTGAAGAAAAAACTATGTATTGTATCGTAGATTCAAATAATAAGTGCAACGTTATTCTTGTTGTTGGTATCTTTGTAAAACACCTCATTTGGTGTTGCAAACCCTAAAGTTTTTCGGGGCCGGTTATTTAAGAACAACTCTCCATCATTCGTCACTTGCAGATCTTTTAAGCCCAAATCCCACCCAGGTGTAAGAACCTTCTTCGGGAAGAGCTGCGGCCCAAGCATGCACCTCAACTCTCTCCAGAACGATAAAATCCCTTTGGGCGAGTTCCTGCTCTATATTCGCCGCTTGAACGTCGTAGAAACCGGAGACCACCAGCAAATCTCCCTTTAGGGGTAAAAGACGATGGTAGTGATCGAACATTTCCGTATGAGTGACTGCTTGGAGGTTGGCAAGGATCAAGTTGAACCTTCCCGAAACAGCAGCCACCGATCCGCGAAAGAAGTGGAACCTGTTTCCCATCCGGTTCAAGGCCGCATTTTGCATAGAAGCCTTTATTGCAGCAGGACAAATGTCGCATCCCAGTACGGTAGCGCCGTTTTTCAGAGCCGCTGCAAGCCCGAGGATTCCCGATCCGCAGCCTATGTCCAGGATTTGGGCTTCTCTTTTAATCTCTAATCGATGTAGAATGGTAAGCGCTGCTTTTGTTGAAGGGTGAGCCGGGGGGAAAGAACGGGATTTCAGAACCAGGCAGTCTTCTCCCGTTTTGGGCTTTCTGATGCTGAAGGGGGAACGGATTACTAAATTTCCTATGCGGTAGAACATCTGTTATTACCGGTTTTCTAATCTAACGAATGGTGTTTTATCCATTGTCCCGTAGGACATTAATATTATCAATGTGAAAGCAGCATATCATAAATTTATTAACAATCAAATTGTTAAAGCAAAAAGGATGATGGATAAAACGCCTTGGTGACAAAATGTGACAACAATTGAATTTTCCACTTTATGATTTCAACTTTATTCATTTTTCAATCAAGCGACCCCCCCTGATGATAAAGCTGTTGACATAGGATTAATTTTGCTGATAATTTTTCACTTAAAAACTGCATTAACTTTTTTTGGAAGAAATAAAAGATGAAATTTCAGAATTGCGTCAGAAATGATTATGGCAAGTGTGATCTTCCGTCCAACACGATCAGTAACATTAAAGACGGATTTCGGAGGTTGCATCTCAATGTTGAATACTCCCCCTTTCGAGTTTCGGACAACATCTATTGGGGACGGATATGGATTGATTCAATTCGGATCGTATGTAATGGAAAAGGCATTACCCCGGAGCTTGCGGAGGCCAGCGCATACGCGGAACTGGCAGAACGCTTCAGCGCAGGCCTGTTTTATCCGGTCTTTGAAGAACGCGTGAGGTTTAACATTCCGGCCCTTTACAATGAGGAAACCGATAGGTTCCTTAATTATGAGTGGATGGATGGATATGTACATGCCCACCAAGATGAATTGGGAGAAAGCACTTTAAGAATAGAAGACCTGCTGGCAAACGAAAGTCATCTGACAGATAAGGATGTTGATCATATCAAAAACAGCAGAATGGCCAGACATTGGGTTGACGGTTTTTCAATAGCTCGTGAAGAGTCAGTAAAAGTTCCGGTCAATTTTGTTGCGTATATTCACGCATCTAATGGGTTGGCGGCAGGAAATACCATCGAAGAGGCCATGGTTCAGGCCTCATGTGAAATATTTGAACGTTATGCCCAAATACAAATCATTAAACCTGAAAAAATAGTTCCATCAATTGATCCGGATTCTGTGGACAATGCCGTCATAAAGGACATGATTAAATTCTATCACGGAAAGAATGTTGATGTAATAATCAAGGATCTTTCTTTTGATGGATTGTTACCCTGCATAGGCGTCCTGTTCATCAACCACAATTTGTCTCCCTCACGCCTGGAACATAGAATACTGATACCGGGCGTATCTTTCAATCTGGAAGAAGGTCTGACAAGGTGTTTTACGGAAAGCATGCAAGGCCGTGAAACTCTACTGACTCCCCGTCCGCAGTTGGACAAACCACTTGTCCATCGATCTCGGGTTAACAATTTTTACCTGTTAATGAAATGTTCTATTTCTCCAAAAGATATCTCATTTCTTGAGCAAGGAGAAATTGGCCCTTACAGGAACACCAAAATCAAGGATATTTTTGGCGAGATTGAGGAAATTAAGAGAATATGTAAACTGCTCAATACCGATTGCATAATACTCGACCAGACCCATCCGGTATTAAATTTTCCAGTAGTAAGAGTAATTATCCCACGGATCTCTGACTTTTTACCTTTCTTGAGTCAAGATATTCTCGTATCTGAAGCAACAAGACCGTCCGCTACATGGCGTGGATCAAGATTCAGGAAGATAATGCAGAGTTTTTTTGCACAGTAGAGGCATTCTATCCCAAACATAATGCTGTCGTTTTCTCTTCTTGACACGCTTGTGATGATATCCTAAAATCAAGAAAAATCCCTTTGAATCAAATATTGAAGTGAGGTTTCAACTCGGTTGAGTTTCATTTACCTCTGAAAGTTCTTCTGTTTCTGGCCTCATCGCGATCTGTTTGGCTTTAAAGTTGACCAAAAGACTTTTGAATCCTTTGTGTTTTTTTATGAATTGTTACCCATCCATAAACCAATCATGAAAGGAGGGAACATGAAAACTAAAACACGTTCTATCGAGCAGATTATAGAAGAGCAGATGCGAAGATGGCAGATTATGCGTAAGGAAGAGAAAAAAGAGGAAGAACGTATCTCTGTCGTAACCTTTTCCAGAGAGCATGGAAGTGGGGGAGATATTTTGGCCGAGCGTCTTGCCGAAAAACTGGGATACGAATTATTCCACCAGGAAGTCCTCCATAATATGGCTGAAAGTGCCCGTGTAAGTGTTCAATTCCTTGAAACGTTGGATGAAAAAGGTGTTTCCGTACTCGACGAGTGGATATCCTCACTTGTAGACAAACGACATCTATGGCCGGATCGGTATCTCCAGCATCTCATGAAGATTATCGGTACCATCGGTAAACACGGCCAGGCTATTATAATAGGAAGGGGTTCCAATTTTGTTCTACCTCCTGACAAAAGACTCAGCATTCGAGTAATAGCGCCAATGGAGGAAAGAATCCGAAATGTATCTAAAGAACTCGGCATTACTGTTGAAGAAGCAAAACAAAGGGTCATAAAAACAGAATCGGATCGCAAAGCGTTTATAAAGAAATACTTTAATGCCGATATCGCGGACATCTTTACTTACGATCTTATCATCAATACCGAAAACTTAAGTATCGACGACGCCGTTAATATCATAAACGGGGCCCTGAATTAACTGAACAGGATTTAACCCGAGGTGTAAAAAATGCGGGTCAGCCATATTTTGTATTAAATTCATCAATGATGAATAAAAACTCTTCAGGCAATCTTTTCCTGACATTTGATACAATTTCACTTGGAATGTTTTGATAATAAGCCTGGGCAATCCCTCCTGCAATACAGGCTATGGTATCGCTGTCTCCACCCAGAGATATCCCTTTACGGATTGCATCTTCGAAATCTTTTGCTTCCAGAAAGGCAATAATCGCCTCAGGCACAGAGCCCTGACAAGATACATCAAAACCATAATCAGGCCTTATTTCGTTCAGGGTTCGATCAAGATTGTAAGCAAATCGGTCGCTTATTTCCTGCTTGATGGTTGCTTTACTTTTGCCGGAACGGGCCAGGAGCACCGCCAGTGCTGTCGCCTGGGCGCCTTTTATCCCTTCGGGATGGTTATGGGTTACTTTTGCGCTTTCCTTGGCTTCGTGTAATACATCTTTCATCGAGTTAAAGGCGAAACCGACTGGGCTTACTCTCATAGCAGAACCATTTCCCCAGCTATTATAAGGCTTGCTGTCCGCAGCATAAATCCACCTGAAAAAGGAACCGCCGTAACCGGCGTTAGGGTATTTTTGTCCGAACGTTTTAAGAGAGGTTGCGTAATCAACCCTTCTTAAAATTGAGTCGGCAATGGCAACAGTCAAAACGGTATCGTCGGTAAATCTCGAATAGGGACTGAAAAGAGGAAATTGGGTCGACTTTATGGCATAGTTCTCAAAAATTGAACCGATAACATCTCCGGCAATCGCGCCGATCATTTTTACCTCCCATGATCAAGTTAGTTCGCTTCGCTCACAATTGGAATGATGGAGTGCTGGAATAATGGAATAATGGGTTCTTGGATAATGCAATATTGGGTTAATGGTAAAATGTGTGTTGACGATAAAATTAAAAATGGCAAATATCCTTTTAAAAACCAACCTTCCAGTATTCCACTATTCCATTATTCCATATTCGAGACAGCGTTCAAGCCTCAAAAAATGCCCTATATTTTCATTAAGTTGTAGAATTTCCGAGACGTTGGGTTATAAGACGATCCAGGATCAGTCCGTGAAAACTCCCCTTGTCCGGCGATGCAAAAAGCCATCCCAGATGCGTAAGGCACTGGA
Organism: Desulfobacteraceae bacterium; assembly: GCA_030613575.1. Classification (GTDB taxonomy): domain Bacteria; phylum Desulfobacterota; class Desulfobacteria; order Desulfobacterales; family UBA11574; genus S5133MH16. Next base: position 2,696 of record JAUWLP010000026.1, on the reverse strand, counting down.
TGCAAACAGCAATTCTCCAGCTAAAACCCGGAAACCAGCTAAATTCCGTCGAGGCCGGACCCGCATGGCCGCATCCCTTAACGGCTCTAAAACACCCTATTTCAAAAACAACTCCGTGGGGGTTGGCAAAGGTATGCTTGTAAGACCCCTGGACTTCTATGCGCTCGGCCGGACTCGTTATCACGTTATGACACTGGCGACAAAAGATGTATTCCTCTTGATCCGATGCTTTCTCTTTGGTTTCATCCTCAACAAAGCTGTTAAGCATTTCATCGCTCTGTTTTTCAGGCGGCACCCGAAAAAGATGTGGAAGATATGTATCTACTGTTATCATTCTTTACCTTACTTTCTTATCAGGCAAATAAGGACGACCGGCATTACCTTCTTTGATTCAAGTTAAATAGGACGCAGATTTTCGCCGATATACACAGATAATATTGTTATTTTGCAATTTAAGAATCTTGATAATCTGTGTTCACCTGCCCGCTCGTGCCTTGCAATGGCAGGCGGGTTTGTGTCCAAAAAAGGAAATTCCTATACTATCAAGTTACATCGTTTCCGGACAAATTTCAACATGAAGTAATCTTTTTTGATCGATCATCTTGCTCGGCTAGTTTTTAAAGAGCCTTTTTTTGTAAATTTCAAATTAAAACGCCCTTGAATATCTTACAACATTATAGTATATTCTATAATTTTGAAACCTCAATATCATGCAAGCGTTGAGTTTGTCGTTAGAGCTTAAGACACCTTCAAGATTGTTTTTCCGAGTTTTAGAAATGCAGAGGTAATGTGAGATATGAACACATCTACAATAGTGGTTGCTGTGTTGACACTCTGGCTGGTGATGGGATTGGGTTTTTTATCTAAGTATGTCAACGCACGCAGAAAAGGGAAGACTCCATATGAAGCCTGGACCTCATATGAAGGATTGTTGTTTGTTGTAAGTGTCGTTGTACCTTTGATAGTCTTAATTGATAAATCTTTACCTGGTTGATCGTCGATCAGAATTTTATCAATATCCTAATCTAAACAAACCAGAACCAAAAAAATATTTGCCACAAAGACACTAAGACACAAAGGATATATTTATTTTGCCCTGAAAAACCTGGTCCTTTGGGCCAGGTCAGAGACAATTGGCTCTGCCTGAAGAATCGCTGCAAGAGTTTGAAGTGAACTAAAGTTTAAAGTGAGCTAAAGTTAAGGAATTCTGTCAATTATATAAAAACAGCGGAGCGAAGCGACACCATAACTTTAGGCACTTTAGATCACTTTAGGCACTTTTAACTTGTACGGCTAAAACAGCCCCTTTCAAGGGCAAACCAAAGCCTGGTCCTTTGGGTCAGGCTTTTTTACTCAACATTGAACGGTTACTCATGTGTAAAGGTGAAATTTCCGGCTTATTTCTATAAACCCTTTAAGCTCATCGAGCCAGGATTTTTCTATATTATCTATTTTATCGAGGTTTTCAATACTTTGTCGTATTTTCTTGTTGCCGATTATAAGATCGATCGGATGTTTTTTAAATTCATACTCATAAGGTGGAAGCTTCCATCGGAACTGATCTTTATGATTGAAAATCACAGCCTGAAGCAGCCTGAGTGTTGTGATATATGGTTTGAATTCATACGGGTCTGTTACATGGATCTGAAATCCTTTGCATATGATTCCTTTCAATTTGTTGGAAGTCGGCTCAAATACAACAGGTCTGAGTATTGCACCCGGCAACCGGTTTCCACCCAGGGTTGACAGCAACAGCTTTGTATTGATAAACGGGGCGCCGAAGATTTCGAACGGGCTGGTGGTTCCACGACCTTCAGAAACATTGGTTCCCTCCCACAGTACCTGGCCGGGATAAACCATGGCCGATACAGGCGATGGAATGTTGGGTGAGGGCGGGATCCAGGGAAGGCTTGTATCCCGGAAAAACATCTTTCTGTTCCAGCCGTTCATGGGGATAACTTCAAGATCACAGCCGATACCGTACTCATTATTGAACAAAAGAGCAAGCTCACCGATTGTGAGTCCGTGGCGCATTGGGATGGGGTATTTTCCGACAAATGAAGTGCATTCTGAAGTCAAGCAGTTCCCTTCCGTGATGCTGCCGGATACAGGGTTCGGTCGGTCAAGAACCAGGACTTTTTTCCCGAACTCTTTTGCAGCCTCAAGACAATAAGACATGGTGTAAATAAAGGTATAAACACGTGTGCCCACATCCTGCAGATCGACGATGAGTATGTCGATGAAATCGAACATCTTTTTATCGGGGACGCGGGTTTTGCCGTAAAGACTGAAAACAGGAATGTTTAACATCGGATCAGACATATCTTCCGACTCGATCATATTGTCCTGTTTTTCGGCAAAAAATCCGTGCTGGGGTGAGAATAATGCTTGCAGCCGACTCTGCAATTTCCTGTTGATCAATTCGCTGGCATGACAAAAGTTTCTGTCAACCGAAGCAGGATTGCATAGAAGACCGATTCGTTTTCCGGACATCCATTTTGGAGATGACTCGATAAATCTTTCAAGACCTGTTTGAACGTGCATAACATTACGTTCCTTAAATCATATAACTATCTGTAAAAATTAATAAATATAGTAATATACTCTCACGGATCATATGGAATGTTGGAATAATGGCCTCCGGCAATGTTGGAATAATGGCCTCCGGCTCGGAGAGAATATTGGGGGTAAGGGCG
>JAUWLP010000025.1 GCA_030613575.1 Desulfobacteraceae bacterium | reverse complement strand
GGGACCGTAAAAAGATCAAGGACAAATCGGAATAGATAAATTCATGCCGTGAAAAAGAATGGGGTCAGGTTTTCACGGGGCGAGTTGCGGTGCAACGGCTTTCACCTCAAGGAAATATGCTTCGTATTTCATAACGTATAGAATTAACTGGAAAGGCAGGGCCGGCTTGTTTAAGGCTTTTTTAGCACTGTAAATTTGAGCCGCTGCCACATCAAACACCAGGTTTTTGTTTATCAACTTTTTTTTGCCGGATTACAGATGGATCCCGGCCAATGCGGTTGAGGGCATAGTTGCCCGGATTACCGGAAAACGGAAGGACCAGCAGTATGGGCAGTGTTAGTCGTCCGACATCTCGGAACTGGGAAAGACCGATTACCATCTTGTCATGTCCTGCGGCCGGCTGAGTTCGGTAGGTACCAAATAGCCGGTCCCACCATGGGAAATTAAAACCGAAATTGCTGTTGGTTTCCCGGATAGTGACCGAGTGATGCACCCGGTGCATATCCGGTGTCGCCACTACCAGCCTTAGTAGTTGGTCGACGGCCGACGGCATGCGGATATTGCCGTGATTGAACATGGCGGTGCCGTTAAGGATAATCTCGAAGATGAGAACTGCGGCCAGCGGTGGTCCAATTACTGCCACGGTCTGGGGTCAAACCTTGATCCTTGATTAAGATGGGTCTGGGGTCAAACCTTGATCCTTGATTAAAGAAGTATAAAATACAGCAAACATTTTAAGAGCTGGGACATCCTGGACATCCTATATTTCAGGTCGTTCAATAACCCCGCCACCGGTATCAATAATAATATTATCAAGCCCTGCCAATTCCCGGATCACTTCAAATTCTATATCGCAAAATTTGGGGTGCCGCAACCAATATCCATAGTCTTGTCAGTCAGTATTCACAACCTATCCGCAACCGTATGCGCCGGAATCTGCATATCTGACTTGATGTTTTAAGGGTATTCCTGTATAAATGGAGTCAACGAGATAATTGTGTTAATTCGAAACCTGAAGACGAGACGATACGAATGACGGAGTGTGAAAAATGATGAATAATGCTCAACTATCTGAAATATTAAAAACTCATTTAGAACTTTCTATTTTTCCTGTGGCTGTTTCATTGTACCCAAACAACAACTCTGAACTGGAGAAATACCGGCCGGATAAACCGCTCCGAAGCTATTGTCATGGAATAATGACTGCCGCCCACGGGCAAACCCTTTATCTTCTGGAAAAGGATATCATCTGCAAATCAGGTGCAGCAACACTGGGTTTTTCAAATTATTCTGATGAAATGCTATCCGGCCGTAAGCATTATGATGCAGGCGTATTTGGTACGATCGAAGCAGCTAAAAATGCGGTAACAGGAGCATACAAGTTTCAGGACGGCAGTACAAAAGGAATTTTTCTCAAACCCTTATCCCATGCGGACAATAATTATCAGGTGATACTCATACCCGCCAATGCAGAGCAAATCATGTTTATAATAGTAGCTGATAAATATGATACCGGTGGCAGGACAGAAATTTCAATGGCCACAGGCTTTCAGGGAGTTTGTGGGGATGCTACCGCCTATTCAATACAGACAGGTAAAGTCAATTTTTCAGTCACGGGCTTTGGGGACCGCCTGCGGTGCGGTCTGGCCCCCGAACTAATGGTTGTTTCCATACCGACAGGCAGGGCTTCCATGATTGCGAAAAATCTGGAAGCAATGAGTTCCAAAATGATGGCAAAATATAAAAAGGCCCGAGATGCAAAAAAAGGAAAAAATTAATTTTGAACCATAAGGTAAGGCTACGTTCATGTTTGATTGAATGAGGGGAAAATTTATTTTTCAACCCATGTTGCTTGCTTGGTATAACGGGAAGACCGGCGATTTTGTTCCTAAAGCTGAATGTGGGAGTGGCCCTAAGCCGGGCTGGATAAGTCAGCGTTATACTTCAATTGAGCAGTCGATTAACCATCCGAACAGTGTTTAAATGAATCTCCACCGTATCGTTGATATTGGGGGCGTAACCTCCTCCCAGAACAACAGCGACGGGAATTCCCCGATCAGCACACAGCCTCAGGACGTAAGCATCACGATCCATCAGACCCTGCTTGGTAAGTAAAAAGCCGCCCAGACGATCCTCTTTAAACGGGTCTGCTCCGGCCAGGTAAATAACAAGGTCGGGACGATGCTTTTTTATCAGGTCCGGCAGCACCTTGAGTTGCTCCAGATAGTTCTCATCGTCCACCCGCATGCTCCCGGGAAGACTGATATCGTAATTGCTGTATGCTTTTTGATATGGATAAAGGTCGTCTTGGTGAATACTGAAGGTAAAGACCGTATCGTCTCCTTGAAATATAGCGGCGGTCCCGTTTCCCTGGTGCACATCACAATCGATAACCATTGCCCGATCGATGAAACGTTCCACCTGAAGCTTCCGAATTGCCACCGCCATATCGTTCAAATGGCAAAAACCTTCCTCATGACCGGCAAAGGCGTGATGAAAACCTCCACCGAGATTCATTCCTATCCCTTGCTCTAAAGCAATTTTACACGCCAGGTAAGTACCCCCGCAGGCAACCTTTAACTTCTTTAATATATACCAGCTGATCGGGTTTTCACCGTTGATAAAACCCATCGGAGTAAACGCCAAAAGATAAAGACGTAAAAGATAGCCGCGGCTATGAACCAATGCCAGATCCTGGTCGCCAAGGTGGGCAGGGATGATAAAATCGTCTTGTGTTAAAATCTTCTCTTCAAGGGCTCTGTTGTAAATTAAAAAGTATTTCTTGGCCGGGAAAAAATGCCACCAGAAACCGACGCGATATTCGGAGCTCCAGACAAAATTAGCCGTGGTCGGATCTTCCCGGACAGCAATTTTTGTTGCCAAGGGAGATTTGGGAACTGCAACTTTAGGAGGCGGCCAGAACTTGCCGGCCACCAATACAATCCAATAGACCAGCAGCAATGCCCCCAGCCATATCCGCCACTTTCCACCGACAGCCAAAAGAAGGTAGATAATGATGATAAAGAGTATGATTTCAGCAATGGTAAGAGGGAGTCTGGTATGGCCGAGGAGCTCTTCATGGCTGTATATCATGGCCGAACGCCTTTCGATTAATGATATGCCGTAGTTCTTCCCGAATGACATGATTTCGCCGGGATCAAATCCTTCGGGCTAATCTGACCCTGCAGAAAAAACATCGGTGGTCAGGTAACAGTTAAATAGTCTTCGAATTATAATGGAAGGCGGTTTGTGTGTCAAATGTCCCCTACTATCTTCAAAATATTACACCTAAAATCAACCAGCCGCCATTGACACGAATAGAGGACATCCTATATTCTTTCTGCACGAACGTTATATAATAAAAAATTATTCTCTTTTAAAAAAGATTTATTTCTTTACAGCGTTATTATAGGATGTCCCCTATCAGGACTGCATTAAGCTGATAGGTGGAAATTAATGAGAGATTACGGCATGAAAACGCCACGACAAGCATGTAAATTTATAATTTCGAACCTGTTATTTTATAGTATGGTTGCGGGTTGTGCCGGTCAAACCCACCCATATGCAGAGGTAACTTTATTTAAGATACCGTTCGGTCATGCCGCTGAACCGGAAAAATCATCAAAAAGCAAAAAGGTCCCGATAAAACAGGCCACTAATTTATTTCCAAAAAAATTAAGTAATTTAACTCTTGCTCAAGTTATTCAAAACCAAGAAGCCACCCGTGTTATTAATAAAATGCATGGTAAAAAGCTTGATGATTGTGAGAACTTCATTGCCTACTATGGAAGTAAAGATTCAAGGAATATTCTTTACGTAAGTGTCTATGAAAATGCGGATAAGGCTAAAACAAACTTGATGAACATGGCGATAAAACTGTCAAAGGGGACATCTGTTTTTTCACCATTGAACCATAGCGAAATGGGCGATACTGTTCATTTCGAGATAGAGGGAATGGGACTTAAGCATTATTTTTATCGTATGAATAATATGTTAATTTGGTGGCAGGTTGAATCTGATAAAGCAAAAGCAACATTTAATGATTTACAACACTTTGACTTTGAACTTCTGAAAAATAGGGAGACCAGACAATGAAAAAGGCAGAGCTTTCTCCGCTCTGCCCATATTCGCCCGATAGTTCTTTTTTTAGACGACCAAGCATTGTTATATTTAGCTTCCCTAAATGCCGTTATTAATCTCGGTGCACATTATATTTTTTCAAATTTATGCATATGACCGACGAATAAGATGCACGTACATCTGAGAAGCTTCATAAATGCCACATCAAGCTTCATTTTTTAAAATTTAACCTTCGTAAAGACAACGTCATTACATGATTTAAAAACATGGTGTTGAAGCCGAGTAACATTTAGTTGTTTTCAGGATTGTTCTTTACCTAAAAATAATACATTGTTGAATTCTGTCAACAGACATTGATAATCCATAAATAAAAAATGTGTTCCATGACGATCATGAATCGATTGCTTGGCTAATTTTTGCGAGAGGATCCTTGGAAACCTCCTGAAACTCGTCCAGGGCCTCTTTGATGATCCGGATGGCTCTGAAAAACAGGGGAGCTTCACCTTCTTATTAGCAAAAAGAGTTCAACCAAATATCTGGGTACCAGCAAAATATGCATGCCTTGCTCCTGGCAGGACGCTTTTGTTCTGTTGGGAGCTTTAATCGTGTTATTCAATAACAAATCAGACCTATTTTGCGTTCGGATAGGAGGTGATATAATGGCTAAAATTACCATGTTTATTTTAATTTTGTTTATGGCTATTCTGTTGGTCGGCACAGTGTACGCAGAAAGTCCTACTGCGTTTGGTAACAGCAAGGGCATGGTTCATAAAGGTTCAGGGGGAAAGTCAATGGTTTCCCCTGATGTATGCAAAACTCCCCCTGAAACTCCCTCTACCCCCCCCGGAATTCCCATTCCTTATCCCAATATTGGAATGTCTTCTGACACTGCAAAAGGGACAAAAAAAGTCACGATGGACGGAAACCCTATGCCTATACCTAAAGCAAACTTTAAAGCCAGCACTGGTGATGAGCCTGGCAGTGCAGGGAACTTAGATTTAGATGCAGTTAAACCCAAGGCCGCAGTGCCTTATTCCAGGCCACTTCACCGTAAACAACCTAAATTTGATGACAATTTAGACCGCAAACAACCTAAATATTATGATAATTTAGGGGGATCGAGGTGAGCTGTATAAACAACGAATTGAAATAGAGGTTAAGAAATAAAGTGTTATCTATAAATGACAGGTTTTTGAGGCCCTAAATTATTTGGGATATCGTTTTTCAAAAAGGGCAAATCCATTTGACAGGGTTTGCTCTTTTTATTTTTTGTGAATTTTTGGATATGTAATCAGTATAACTTGATATTATCTTTGAATATTGGTAAGAAATGTCAAAAATGGAGAGGGTTTAATTTTTTGAGATATCATTATCGTATCTCTTTGTGAGTGAAAATAGATACTTTGCAAGTTATCTCAGGCGGACGATCATTATAAAAATGTATCAGATAGTCGCATTTTCCCGAATAAAATTTACCATTCTCCAACTGGATCTGAAACCCATCCCATTTTCAACATGAAAATATTTGAAATCTCGACTCTTCTTATGATAATTAAATTTAGGCACAGAACATCATCTTTCCAACGAATTCCATTTTTTCTAGGTTCTCTTAATTCTGTGCATATTGATTGGCCACTCAATACGAACTAAGCAAAAACATATTATAATAACTTCAACTCAAGATAATAACAACCAAACGGCAATCCCCAGGGGTCGTTGATATCCTGGCATTTGATAAATAGATTATAGCTTTACATGGAAAAACGGAAAAAATATAAAATCCTTCACCTACTGAGTCAGCGACCCGATTCAACCGGCAGCGGTATATATTTACAGGCCTTGCTGCGGGAAGCTGAGGCATACAATTATAAAAACTTTTTGGTTGCAGGTATCCAATCGGACCAACCCGCTGGACTCGACTGCATTGATGAAGACCAATGCATGTATGTGAAGTTTTATAAGGCAAATATCTCTTATCTCATCACGGGTATGAGCGATGTAATGCCTTACAAAAGCACAAGGTTTTGCCGTCTCACCAAAAATGAACTTCGCGAATACGCAGCGTCTTTTTCTAGAATACTCAAAGACGCCGTAACCAAATTTAAACCGGATATCATCCACAGTCATCACTTGTGGCTAATTACTTCTTTGGCTCGACAGCTTTTTCCAAGAATTCCAATGGTAGCCACATGCCATGGCTCGGATCTAAGACAATTTCAGAATTGTCCTCACCTTCAAAAAAGAGTTTTGAGCGGATGCCGCCGACTGGACGCGGTTATGGCTTTAAGTGATGCACAAAAAAAAGAGATTGTTGGATTATATCATTTGACGCCGGAAAAAGTTTTTGTTGTCGGCGCTGGATACAACAGCGATTTGTTTACTTTCTACCCAAAACCTAACCCCAACCCTGTTCAATTGGTATATGCCGGAAAGTTGAGCAACGCCAAAGGGGTGCCCTGGTTGTTACGTGCTTTGTCAATGATCGATTCACCCGCTTGGCATTTGCATTTAGTGGGTAGTGGCAGCGGGGAGGAAAAAGACCATTGCCTAAAGCTGGCAAAGAAACTGGGCGATAGGGTTTTAGTACGCGGAGCCGTTTCACAAAAGAATTTGGCTGAGATTATGAAGCAATCTCACATTTTTGTACTGCCTTCTTTTTACGAAGGGTTGCCCCTCGTCGTTTTAGAAGGACTGGCTAGTGGCTGTAGAATCGTTGCCACTGATCTTCTGGGGGTAAACGAAATATTAGCTGATGTTCAGGCCGATTTTATCAGCTTGGTTAATACACCACGCCTACATTTTATGGATCAACCTTATGAAGAAGACGAAAGTGTGTTCGTGCGAAATCTGGCACATGAACTTCAAAAACAAATTTATGCTGCATATCGGCACCCCCAAATTGACCTGTCTCCCATCCAATGTAAAATAGATTCATTTTCTTGGACGGGCATATTTAAAAAAGTGCAAGATGTTTATTTTAGAGCGATAAAAAATAGAAACCAGTTTATAAATCAGTGTTGACCCCCATATCGTTTAATGGTCATTATCCGGTACTTGAATATTTTTTATAATGACCTATATATTGTGTCCTATTTTATAATCTATCTCCATTGATCGGAGGATTTTCTGATGGGCAAAAAACCAACATATGAAGAATTAGAACAAAGGGTTGAAGGGTTAGAGAAAAAGGCTCGTGAGCGGGCGAGATTGGATGATCGAATGCAGCTTCTTTCATTATCTGTAGAGCAAAGCAGTGAAGGTGTAGCTGTGGTTGATCTGGATGGTAATTTAGAATATTTAAATGTCGCCTTCGCAAGGATGCACGGATATACCCCTGAGGAACTTGTCGGCAAGCATCTCTCTGTTTTTCACACACCTCAGCAAATGCCGTCCATAGAAGCAGCCAACCGGCAGCTGAAAGAAACAGGTGATTTCAAAGGGGAAATTTGGCATGTAACACGTAACGGCACCGAATTTCCCACCTTGATGCACAATTCACTCATTCGGGACGCAACGAACAAGCCAATCGGTATGATGGGAACAGTACGTGATATTAGTGATATAAAACAAGCCCGGGAGGCGCTGCGGGAAAGCGAGGAGAAGTTCAGAAAGATATTTGAAACGGTCCCTACATCGATAGTCTTGCTCGATAAGGATGGTCAAATAGTCGATATCAATCCTTATCATCTAAATCATGTCGGCAAGGGTAAAACCACCAAAGAAAACTTCATTGGGAAAAATATTGTGACACACCCAAGCATTGTGAATGCTGGATTATCCGAGACGTATAAAAACGTACTTAAAGGAGAGCCTTTTGATCACAAGGATGTATATTTTCCTTTCTTAACATCGGGAATTGATGGCTATTTTAATGTGAAGGGAGCACCCATTTTAAAAGACGATGAAGTAATTGCTGCCGTCATAACGCATGAAAATATTACCGAGCGTGTACGGGCCGAGGAGGCGCTGTGTAAAAAAGAGCAGGAGCTGAATATCAGAAACCAGATTTCCCGTGTATTCCTCACGATTCCCGATGATGAAATATACGGAGAAGTATTGCAGGTTGTTTTGGAAGCCATGGAGAGTCCATATGGAACCTTTGCTTACATAAATGAGGATGGAGACAGGGTCGTGCCTGTCTTGACCAGAGACATCTGGGTGGAGTGTGAGGTTCAGGATGTAGGCCCCGTATTTCCCCGCGAAAGATGGAGTGGTATCTGGGGCAAATGCCTCATTAATAAGGGGACCGTCTCTTCCAGCGGACCATTCCGTGTGCCCGAGGGACATATTCCCATAACCAGGGCTATGGCTGTTCCAATCATTCATCAAGGAGAGGCTATTGGCAATTTCATGGTCGGCAACAAGACGACGGATTATGGAGAGAAGGATAAGAAATTATTAGAAAGTATTGCTGACTATTTAGCTCCTATTCTGCACGCCAGATTGCAGAGAGATAGACAGGAGAAAGAGCGCAAGAAAGCAGAGGAGTCGCTGCGGAAGAGCAAAGAGTTTAGTTTCAATCTGTTAAACAACTCTCCCCATCCCATATTGGTTATCAACCCGGATACTTCAGTAAGATATGTGAATCCTGCGCTGGAAACGCTAACCGGTTTTTCGTCTGAAGAGATTATTGGCAGGAAGGCACCATACCCCTGGTGGACGGAAGAAACAATGCAAAAAACCGGTGAGGACTTAAAAGAAGCTATGAGCAAGGGAGCACGGAAGCTTGAGAAGCTTTTTCAAAAGAAGAATGGGGAGCGATTCTGGGTTGAGATAACTTCTGTACCAATAAGAGAAAATGGAGCGTTCAAGTATTACCTGGCAAACTGGGTTGACATCACTGATCGCAAACAGACAGAAATAGCCCTGATAGAAAGAGGGAAAGAATTAGAAAATAAAACTCACGAGCTTGAGGAAGTCAATGCTGCATTGAGAGTCCTTCTAAAACACAGGGACGAAGATAAAAAAGACTTAGAAGATAAAGTCGTTGCCAATGTGAAGAAGCTTGTTTTTCCTTATATTGAAAAACTGAATAACAGTCGACTAAACGATCGGCAGATGGTATATTTAAATATTATTAAATCGAATCTTGAAGACATTATTACCCCATTTCTACACCAGTTGTCCTCAAAATATTCTGATCTCACCCCTAGTGAAATTCAAGTTGCCGGGTTTGTTAAGGAAGGTAAGACAACAAAAGAGATAGCTGAATTGTTGAATTCCTCCACAGGTGCTATTAATTTTCACCGCAACAACCTTAGAAAGAAACTTGGCCTCCGAAATACAAAAACAAACCTAAGGTCCTTCCTTTTGTCCCTCGCCTAATATAAGTTTTAGCCTTATATTAAGCTTATAGTTTTTAGCCATTTACTTTTTGATTGTTTAATGAAAAGTTGCACTTGAAAATCAGAACCTTAATTGCCCTATTAAACCTTAAGCTAAGTTGAAGGTCCAGGCTTTGTTATGCGGGTAGGTGAGTGCATATTATTTTTACCCCCTTTTTTACATATGTAGCTCAAGCACAAAGATTTCACAAAAAAACCATGTACTCACCACCCGCTTTGCCTGCCGCCATCGCGAGCACTCATGCGAGTCAAGCGGGTTCAAAAGCGCAGATGTCCACGCTCCTTCAGATGATCAGTTGGTAATACAAGATAAAGCCAAACCGTCCCAGGGTTAAGGAAATGAGCAAAAACTCCCTAAAAGAAATTAGAGAGTCCCTTATGATCAGCAAGGTCGAGCTTGCAAGAAAGACCGATCTATCACCCAATACAATTACACGGATAGAACAAGGCCTGCCATGCAGAGTGGAGACAAAACGAAAGATTATTAGAACTTTAGGATATATAAATTCAGATGAGAACGAAGTTATGGCGTCATTTATAAGAGATAATGGAGGTGTGCGCTTAGGATTAGATCGGCGTCAATTTTCATATGACAGGTATATTCCTGAGCGCAGGTCTGCCAAGGATCGAAGAAACGAACTTGATAGAAGACTGAAACCAAGAATATCAGAATATTAAACCATAGAATGGCCAAGAAAATAATCCTGCTGGTTGAAGAAAATCCCAACGATGAACTGCTGACCACTCGTACACTCAAAAAAAACAATATTATGAACAAGGTGGTGATTGCAAAGGTCTCGAGGGATGATTCGTGGTTCATTGAAGGAATGAAGTAGAGCATCTTATTATCATATAATTATCGATTGCAAATATAAACAGGAGGTTAAAGTGGGCGCTGAGAAAATTAAGGAGTTAGAAATTAAACTTCGAAAAATGTTTGAGATCAACAAGCACTCCCAATCCGCAAAAGAACAACCACAGGTCAAATTTGATATCGGCAATGTTATTCGCCGCAGAAAAGGCGAACAAGATAAACGGATTTTCCATATGCCAAAAAAGTATGATTTCAAAATCTGAAACAGGTTGCCTCTTATGCCATTCATGGAGATGATGAAAATGATTTTTTCTTATTTTAATGAGGTGTGAGTTACCATTCAATATAAAAGTCCGCATAATTTTATGTCAAAAACATATCCTGAATGTCCATTATATAATCACGATAATTGCAAAGATCTTCATAATCCCAAATTCTGTGCCATTGTCAGAAGGGATAAGATTTGTCTTAAAAAGCAACAAAAGTCTAAATCTAATAAATAAGGATTAAGCGGATTCAAAGGAATGAGAACAGGAACCAAAGGCACCGGTTGTTCACCCGATTCATAGCTTAGACGACTAATTCGGTACATTGGGTTGACACACGGAGCTGACAAAACAATATGCTTTGCAAATAAATTCAACTTCAAGCGGGATGATAAGTTTTGGTTAAAACAGGTGATAAAGAGGATAAGTTAATAAAAAAAGTTTATGTAAACGATACCAACCAAGCAACTATAATCTGTCCCAAATGCGGATTTGAGAAAAATATAGATGTAACGAATTTCAAGAATACTCAAAAAAAACTAAAGGCCAAATGCCCATGTGGCGAAGTTTTTCGGTTCACATTGGAATTTCGAAAGCATTACCGTAAGAAAGTCCGGCTCCATGGCGAATACTTTGTCCAGGAGAGAGATGAAAAAGGAGAAATAATCATTGAAGATATTTCAGCGAGCGGAATCCGATTTGCAAGTCTTAAGCCACATTATATTTCCAGAAATGATACAGTTGAATTGAAATTTACTTTAGACAATCCAATGAGAACGGAAATCCACGAACTCGTCAAAATAATATGGATCATCGATCGTAATGTCGGTGTACAGTACATCGACCCAAAATCACTTGAAAAGGATTTGGGCTATTATCTGAAAACATAAAAAAATTGAAGGAATTTTCTTTAGAAAACCTTTTTTAAAAAAGTGAAAATTGCTGGTCCCTACCTTTACGTGACACAGAGCATCTTCAAATCTTAACGATTTCGGTCATAAACCTTCACTTTTCGGGAATTCAAGCTTCAGGCACGCAATCTAGAACGAAAAACCGCATTGAAGGGGAATGAAAAACACATACTGTATCAATCCATTTAACCGCATCTTTATTATCCTAACTTATTAATATTTCAAACCGTAAGGAAGTAAGGCGGTATGACTTCAGTTGGTTTACACCCTAACGGTTTGACCCAGGTGGGGTACAAACGCCCTAAATCCGTTTTCCGTTAAGTAATCAGCGAAGGCCGTGGATTGATCCTCTTCACCATGTACCACCGCAATCTTTTTGATACGCAAATTGGATTCCTTAAGAAAACGGAGCATTTCATTTCTATCACCATGGGCGCTAAAACCGCCCAATTTCACCACCCGGGCCTTTAGCGGATACTCCTTGTTGTAAAATTTAACGAGCGGGGCATCGCCTTCGCGCCCTTCTTCTTCCCAGGCCAACCCCAGGTCGAGAATTCGTTGCCCCAAGGTGTTGGCTGCCATGAACCCCACCACCAGAATCGTATTTTTCTGATTGTGTATTTTGTGGCGCAAATGATGGAGTATGCGACCGCCTTCACACATCCCTGAAGCCGAAATGACGATCTTTGGATTTTCGTCCCGGTTTAAGGCCATCGATTCCTCCACCGACTGGATAAAATGAATTTGTTTGAAGGTAAAGGGGTTCTTCCCATTGGAGAGGAAAGTCTCATGGGTTTCCTGGTCGTAAACCTCCGGATGTTCGCCGTACACCTTGGTCAGCCGAGTTGCCAGGGGACTGTCCACGTAGACCGGCAGATGTGGCACTTCACCGGCATCATAAAGCTCATGTAGAAAATAGAGCAACTGCTGAGTACGACCAAATGCAAAGGCGGGCACCAGAAGGGTCCCGCCCCGTTCGAGGGTGTCCTCAATGACCTGTTTGAGCATGGGGGCCATGTCCACTATCGGCGCGTGCAGCCGATCACCGTAAGTGCTTTCCATAATCAGCAAATCGATATCGCGATCTTCTTCGGCGAAATCGGATGTGGGGTCCTTAATTATCGGCGTGTCGTACCGTCCTATATCTCCGCTAAAAGCCACGGTAAACACCCGGCCGTCCTTACGGGTTTTGACGATGGAAACCGCCGAACCGATGATATGGCCCGCATCGTAAAAGGTGCAGGTCATGTCTTTTCCTATGGTTACTTCGTGACGGTAGGGTTGACCGCTAAAGTGGGTCAACGCCTGCTCAGCTTCCTCCACGTTGTACAGCGGGACCACCTGCTTCAAGCGGTATTTTCCGATCAGTTCGTCGATGGTTTCAGCCTTGAGTTGGTGACGCCCCTTTTTCATTAGAGCCTTGATTTCTCTATACTTACGATTGGATATTTTGCGACCGGTCACCGAGGATTTCATTCGCGATAATGCCGATCGGACGGTCTTGTAATTCAGGTATAGGGCGTCCATTTCCTGTATATGCGCGGAGTCGGCTAGTAAATAATTACACGCATCTGCCGTGGCCCGCGTACAGTATATGCAGCCATGAAAGTCGTTTTTGGTTAACATGGGGATGCGCCCCGAATGATCGATATGACCATGGGAGAGGACAATGTTGGTAAGCGATTTGGGATCAATGGGAAGCACGCGGTTTTTCTCGGCGCTTTCTTTGCGCCGACCCTGAAACATGCCACAGTCAAATAAAATCCTATCCGTTCCGTTGTCGAGCAGATGCATGGATCCGGTAACTTCTCTGGTCGCACCGTAAAATGTGACGTTCATATTCTTCTCCTTGCCCTACGATTTAGCACTTAGGGCTCGCGCAAAAATAACTTCACATTTTTACATCTCAGCTTCAGCCCATCTTTGGCTGATACCTCAAGTCCTTAATTTATAAGCTAACGTACGCCAAGGAATCTCCAATGTCAAGCCGGCTATAGGTCGGCCTTCTTTCCTACTTGACCCGTATTTCAGCACCGTTTATTATTGAACGGTACGGCACGGTAACGGCCCTGGTATCTGGTCAATCCGAACAGCCGTTTCGCTTTCGAATGGGGGTCGGGCCATATCATCTTATTGATATTACAACTAATACGTTTAATTTTTGCCTCAAATATGGCCTTAAAGGGGCATTTTTGGGGTGAAAAATATCCTTTTAAGGAAAGAAAAGCACACCCAGATGAAATCAACTCATTATCGCCATAATTTATTTGTCACAGGACGAATTCGATTCGCACCTTGACAAAAGGGCGGTCAGATTCTACAGATTACGCAACAGAGGCCGCCAAAGAGCCGTATTTAAAGCAAAGTATTTTAAGGAAGGGGAATGATGAGACCCACTTTTTTTGTAATCGTTGTCAAATCTTGACGGGCTGTTGCCCAAAGCATATTTTCAAACTAAACAAAACTATCAATCAGATATTACCTTCAACAATATTTTAAAGTAAGATGGCTTTGAATCGTTCTCGTCAATGCCGTTTTAAAGTAAAAAAGTAGCTTTTGAAGGCCTGAAGATGCTCTTTTCTTGTCTACTGTCGATGCTACCATACCCATAGCAGCGGCCGGTTCTTTGATATGACGCTTTAAGGTCCGACCTGATTTGGAGCGGGTACACTTTTTCCGAAGATGGCAGCTATTACATATTCCAGCTGGAGTGGCGTGCTCGTAATGTTTCCGATTTTTGTAGTATTTTCGGTTTGGGCAACAGCCCGTGAAGATTTGACCACTTGTTTTCTTTAAAATCGTCTAATAAGTTCGTCTCTAATTTCCACCATAGCTAAGGTATCATAGCTGCAATATATAAGAAGTTCTTTTTTGATTCTATCTTTTTCTTCAAGTGGTGTTGAGGGGTCTATCATGCGTAAAAATTCAAATGAAGCTTGGTTCCCTTCCTGAATCGCCAGTTTTTCATAATCCATATCAGGAACAAGAGTTGGAAGTACAGATTTAAGTGAAAAGGAGCCATGAAATCCTGGATGATAGAAATTATTTCTAATAATCGCACACAAGTCTTTAAAGCGATTTGGGATGAGTAACAGATCATTGCGAAATTGAGGGAAATGTTCAGCAAGCCTTATGACTATCCCCTTTTCATAAATTGTATATATGAAAATAGTCCCCTTCTTTTTTAAAGCATCAAGAAGTGTACGGGCAAAATCTTCCCTTGGGTCCTTATCATCATCGCAGAGATATTCCTTATGCTCAAGTGTTCCGTCTTTATAAAGAATATGATCAGACCATTGAAAGGGGATTATCTGATAGGGCCTGGTGTTGGCGTAACAAGGAATCGCAGGGTTCACAGTTTCGAAATCAAGAAAATGGATGGGATATTCCACGTTCATCAGCTGGGCGTCGAGCCTCCTTGAAATAAACTCATTATCATTAATCACACACCTTTTCATGCGCCCCTGGAGTTCAGTTAAATGGTAGGAGTCAGGAATTTCCCCGATATTCTGAATATTCATGCCTGTCAGTTCATCCAATTTATTCTGTGAAATGCCATATAGATTCAAAACCCAATGCTCGGGCATATCTTTTGTACAATAATCCCAAAAGTCACAACTATAAGGATTATTACAATGTCGTGAGGGTTGAATTATAGGTGCATTAGGTGCTCTTAACATTTCCTTATGCTCGGCAATTCTTAACGATATCTCGTTTTGTAGTGAGAGGGATTGCTCTGTAACATCAAAAGAAGAAAAGAGGTTCTCAAGATCAATGTTGTTTCCATCATAAACATATTGGTTATTTATGAGTAAAAGAAAAGCCCTGTTAATATCCAAGCCTGATCCTTGAAGGACATAATACTGGATTGCAACATCAGGCAAATGAACATCTTTTACCGATGTGGAAGATTTCACTTCGATCAGATTCCATTGACCATTATCTAATCTTTCCAAAATATCCACGCGTATTCTAACATCATCATAAAGAAAAGCGGCTTCATAGATCGATCTTACATTTGGGTCCTGTATGGCTTTCAGTGTGGTCTGGACAGCTTCCTCGTGGTGTAAGTGATCTTCTCTAATAAGAACACCTTCGGAATAAAGCCGAGTTGCCAGTTCACCAACTTCATGCCCGGTATCAAATATAGCCTGTTGCGCAGGAGATACAGGAGTTGCAAGATCACGATTGAAGCACGAATACCACAAACGCAGATGGCATTGTTCACCGGCAAGGAATCGGGATTTAGAAAGCATAGGCTTTTTCGGATATCTCATTGTACTTTTTCCTATTTAGTGCTTGACCGAAAACCCCATGAAGCGGAATTCAGCTCTAATCGTGCCGCTACCAACTCTATGAATTTAGCCCCCTACATTTGGGGTCGGGCCACGGTAACTGACTATAATAACAGTAAAAGAAGCCCTAAATAGGCCCTGAAATCGTCTTAAACGCCTTTTTTTGACACCCAAAAGAACCTGTTAAGCTAAATAGTATTTAAAAAAAATCCTTAGACCTGTTGTTTTGCACCCAAAATTGTATGTTTAAGACCAAAAAACGGCTATTTTTTGAGCTCTTTTTATAAATTATCAGATACTTAGCGTGGCCCGACCCCCATTCGTGTCACCTCGCAAATCGAGACAACAGTGATATGGCGTAAAGCGGCAGATTCACTATTTTTCCGTCTTTCTTGAGATTAAGCAGGCTTGTTCGCATGAGCCGGGACGGTTGGAATTGTACGTCATACGACCGGAGGCTTTTGCTTCTTGGATTAATACCAGCTTTGACCTCCAGCGGCAAAATTCGGTCTTCGAATTCACAGAGAAAGTCGAGTTCGGCCTTTCCGCCTTTACTCCGCCAGTAGTAGAGATTCTTATGGAAATGGGAAACCAGTTGTTGGGCAACATAATTCTCCACAAAAGCACCCTCATACTCGTTGAAAAGTCGCTCTCCCTGTGCCAGGAGATTGACGGGAACTCTGGCCATAGCGCCCAGTAATCCCACATCAAGTCCATATACCTTGAAAGCGTTACTGTCCGCATAATGCGTGAGGGGAATTTTTGGTGTTTTGACCATATGTACCCGGTGAATCAATCCGATATCCTCCAGCCAAATCAAGGTATGCTCATATGCACGGGCGCGGGCCCCCCTCCTGACAGCAGAGAAAACAAATTTCTTATTTTCCCTTGCCAGATGTCTGGGGATAGAATCCCAAATTTGCGTAAGCTTGGGTATATCAGTCGGGCGGGCATGCTTGGCAAAATCCAGGATATAGGACTTGATGATTTCTTCCTGGATTCTCCTGGTCTCCATCGCATTTCCTGTTTCGGCAAAATATCTGACGCCTTCCGGCATGCCTCCAACAAAATAATAATGGCGAAGGAGATCGATAAGATGCGAATGAAACGCCTCGGGCAGCGGGTCAGGCATCTCGATATTTTCAAGCAGTTTTCTGTATCTGGATTCCCCCATTGCATCCAGGAACTCCAGAAATGTCATGGGATAAAGATGGAGGAAATTTACCTTTCCCACCGGAAAAGATCCAGGACGAGACAATTTCACGCCAAGAAGAGAGCCCGCTGCCACCACGTGAACATCATTTTTCTTTTCGGCAAAATATTTAAGAGAATTCAGGGCTTGATTTGAAACTTGGATCTCGTCAAAAATAACCAGGTCGACCCCTGAACGGATTTCCAGATTCATGTAAAGAGAGAGCTCGGAAAGTATTCGCTCCGGATCCAGGTCGCGCCCAAAAAACTGTTCAAGATCTGGATTTTCCTCAAAGTTGCAGTAAAGGACGTTTTCGTATTCGTGACGGCCAAATTCCTTCAAGATGAAGGTTTTCCCTGTCTGTCTGGCGCCTTGAAGAAGGAGGGGTTTCCTCCTGGAAGACGATTTCCATGCCAACAATTCTTTGTATATATCTCTTTTCATAACAATGAATATAGCCATGAATTTGAAGCGCTGTCAAGGGTTTTTGGTCTAATTATGTTTTCGTATGCACATTTTTCATATGAACAATGTGCATATCCGCACATTATTTGCCCTTCCATTGTGAACGCTTTTTGCTTTTGAGGAAGGCCAAGCTCAAATGATGGGTCGATGAAGTTTTGAGTTATCGCCCCCTGAGCAATCAGATCCATGATAGAAAGAAGTAGGAACGGTTTATTAGGACCTAAGTTGAGCGATTTTCAAGTTTGCCGCAGATACAAGGAAGATGTCGTTTCGCTATAGTCGGCTATGCGGAACGGCATCTGACGCAGTAGATGCGGTGAAATTGGAACTCCCGTAGGGTTTCAAAATTTTGAAATTCAAAATGTCAGAATACCTTAAAAATATTGTTAAATTAACCATTACAAAAATTTGAAACGCTCAGCTTAGGTAGGAGCCTGGTAGGTAGTGAGTGCGGACCAGCGTTTGCGGTTTTTATCTGTCCGAAGACATGAAAATCTTTTGAGGTATTTATCCAGCATTATGAAAACTCCTGGTTTTAAAATGCTGCCTGTTGTTTTTCTAAACGTAAACGGTGGTTGCTAATTCACAATTCAAGTTGACACTGATCCTTCCAGCACAACGCAGAAGTTGGACTTTTTACGAAGCCGTCAAGACCTGATCACTTTACTTTTTTACCCGAATTGGTCAACAGTAGACTTGGCCCCATTTCTCTTCAATTTGTGTTAATTTGCGTTCATTCGTGGTGCCTTATTTTAAAATTAAATCAGGAGAGATAAAAATCGTTCGACGCTCATTATCCAGGTGATACCGGGATGTTTCTGAAGAACATCTCTTTTGTCAATCACCTGTATTCCAATTGGGTTTGAATCAGGAAACCATTTTTTCCTGTCTTTTAAAGGTCTTGTTAACGCCATATTGCCCTTTTTTACCTCAACAGCCAGTATTGGCTTGTTGTCACGTGCAATAACAAAGTCAATCTCTTTCTTGTCCAGCGTCCTTACATAATGGAGACGATAATCACCGTATCCCATGTCAGTCATAACTTTACATGTTCGGTACATATAGGTTGCCACCATGTTTTCCAGACGGGCCGAACCTTCCGGCGCATAATACCAGTCTATAAAGTACCATTTCTTTCCTTTTCTAAGTCCTCTTGGGATTTTTTTAACCCATGGAGAAACAGGAAATACAAGGAACAACCTTTTCAATTGTTCCAGCCAGCTTTTTATTGTGGTGTGAGCCACTTCCAGCTCACCGGCCAGGTTAGCCATTGAAAGCGGTGCCATAATTCTGGGTGAAAGAAGCAAAACAAGATTTTCAATTTTATCCAATTCTATTACCCGGCTGACATCCCTGAGATCCTCTCTGATTAACAGGCTAAAATAATCCTGATGCCATTTACGGCAAAACCTTTCATTTTGCCGTAGAAAGGGTTCAGGGAATGGTCCATACTGCATAAGGGCATTATATGCATCTTTTATATCCGATGAGACGGGTAGTTCAGCCTGATTTTTAAAGGCATCTGCAGACAGAATCGGATCCATTATCCTTAAAAAACATTTCCCAAATGGCTTTCCAATTATTTCACCAATGTTTAGCGGCATCATGTGAAAAAGATTGTATCTTCCTACAAGCGAGTCTCCTGATCGGCGAAATAAATCAAGTCGGGCGCTTCCGGTTACCAGAAATCTAAACTCATCGCAAAAAATGTCATATGCCCCTTTGAGTATATCGCGCCATTTATTGCGTTTATGAATTTCATCAAAAACAATCCACGGATCCTTATGGTTTAACATCCTGGCCGGCGATTCAAAGAAGCGGCTGTTAGCAAGGTATGCCTGTCGAACGGCAATATCATCCCAATTGAAATATAGGTTCCGGCATCCGTGAAGATTTAACCAGTGCTTTGCCAACCTGGTTTTTCCAACCTGTCGCGGCCCTGCAAGAAAGACCATGTGCCGACCGGTTAGGGTTTGGTCAAAAATATAAGTTTCAACATATTTTTTTATATAATAATTTGATGGCATAGACTCATATTATCGCGATAAAATGAGGGAGTCAAATCATTTATCATTGAATATTCATTATTGAAAGTTGATGTTCATTTGGGGTCGGGCCACGGTAACTGACTATAATAACAGTAAAAGAAGCCCTAAATAGGCCCTGAAATCGTCTTAAACGACTTTTTTTGACACCCAAAAGAACCTTTTAAGCTAAATAGTATTTAAAAAAAATCCTTAGACCTGTTGTTTTGCACCCAAAATTGTATGTTTAAGACCAAAAAACGGCTATTTTTTGAGCTCTTTTTATAAATTATCAGATACTTAGCGTGGCCCGACCCCCATTCG
>JAUWLP010000196.1 GCA_030613575.1 Desulfobacteraceae bacterium | reverse complement strand
GCATCCTCCCAAGAAGAGGCGCTTGTTCCCACCAATTCAATGATTTTATAAGTGCTCTCGTTCATGACGGATCTCCTGTGTTATGTATTCAAAAGCAGTCGTTTTAATCAAACTTATAAAAGTCTGCTCCAAATCTTTGTTTTTTGAGTCAATCTCCGTTTTTGGTCAATTAAGTCGTTTATCCCGGCAGAGCGGTTATAATGTATCGAATTTTTTTAAATCGTTAATTTCTGCCATAGTTAGCCTCCTTTTTTTAAGAAAGTTATTAAAAATGACGGTCTCGTAAAAAGTCAGATTTTGATGGCAAAGTAAAAAGCTCCAAATTCAAGGCGCGCAAATTCCGAGGAATGAGACGTACTTATAGTACGTCACAGTGACGAGGAATGCAGCGCAACGCAGAAGTTGGACTTTTTACGAAGCCATCAAGAATTATTTCCATTAAGAATCCGGTATAATGCTAACTCATTTGAACTTTTGACCAATAACTCAGGTTTTATTCCAAAAGACGTCAAATAAATTTTAGTGAGGGGAAAGGAAAAGCGTTCCGGTTACAAGCATTAGTTGCCACTGGGAAACAGCTTTAAAATTCATAGTCATAGTCCTCGTCGTGAGCCGGTTTTATATCTTTAACCATGACCACCAAATCAACAGGTCTGTTTTCTCTGTCCTTGACAAAATTTGGAAGAAATGCCACACGATGAAATCCCGCCTTGTTGAAAGCATTTATCGCAGGCACATTCATGTCTGGAAGCTCGGCAACAAGTTTTTCAAGACCGAGACTGTGCGCAAGACTAGCAATCTCCTTAATCATCAACTGTCCCAAGCCTACATTGCGGTAATCTCTGTGCACAAATACCCGTACAGTACCCAAATGCCATTTCCAGCCAAATCGACGACGATTTAAAGTAGCATCGGCAATGACGGTGTCATTTTTCACCGCCACAAGGGGCAATGTCTTTGCGTAGTCGAGGTTAGCAGCCCAATTTTCAACGATACTCCTGCTGCCGACATCATCACGCAAATATCGAACCTCCTCTCTGGGAACCTCCTTGAAAAACTCATATAAAGCATCCTTATCTTCTGCAACCATAGGACGCAGAAGAATCTTGCTTCCATCTTTAAGTTGTGCCTCTTTCCGATATTTGTTAAGATCCAACATCAAGACCACCTCCTTTCGACCCCTAAGGGCATGTTGACTTCGTTCCCTCCCCTCACGTAACATTATTTTTTTCCGTGTGACTCGTACATTTATGAGTCTGTTGATTAATGAGGATTTTCGTTCAAGATCAAGGCATGCGAAAAAAATAACCAAAGGCATATATTTGATATTCCGAGGATTATTTTTTGAGCATAACGCAAAGATTGTGCGAAAAGACCATTAATCAACAGACTCATTATATCATAAAGCATACTAACACAATCTTAGGAGATATCATTAATGCAGTTTATAAAACCTGATATCAATATTAATTTTATCAGTAAGAGAAAAATCGCTTTCTTCATATCCCTGGCCATGATCATAGTCAGTATTACCTCTCTCTTGATTCATAAAGGACCCCGATACGGTGTCGATTTCTCCGGCGGCACATTGATACAGGTAAAGTTTAGCGCCCCTGAAAGCCTGAAAAATATAAAATCCGGTCTTGCCTCCATAGATTTAGGCAAATCGTCAGTTCAACAGTTCGGTGATCAGAAAGATAATGAATATCTTATCCGAACGGACATGTCTGTCATAACCTCACAGGGATTTGCTTCAAAAGTGCAGAAAGCCCTGGAAGCCTCAACCGGGAATGAGGTCAACATTCGTCGTGTTGAGATGGTCGGACCTCAGGTGGGCAAAGACTTGCGGGAAAAAGCTCTTTTTGCCATGTTTTACGCCCTGCTTTTTATTTCGATATATATATCCGGCCGTTTTGAATTAAAATGGGGTCTCAGCGGAGTTATGGCCGGCGCGCTCATGGGTGCCGTCTATCTTCTTTCTGTATTTAATGTCAGCGTCCCGTATCTTATAGCCGCCGCATTGATCATAACACTTTCACTTTTCTGGTTTCTCGAATTGAAATACGCCATGGGCGCTATTGTGGCCCTTATCCATGACGTCACCATAACCGTTGGCATATTTTCCATTTTTGACAAAGAATTTACCCTTCCGATTATCGCAGCGCTTCTCACCATCATCGGATATTCATTAAATGACACCATCATTGTTTTTGACAGAATCCGGGAAAATATGAGGAAATATCACAAAAATCCCATGGAATTTATAATTAACAGAAGTGTCAATGAGACTCTCAGCCGAACCATACTGACCTCTTTAACCACCCTTGTTGTGGTTGTTGCTCTGTTTTCACTGGGAGGCGGGATTATTCATGACTTCGCATTTGCAATGATAATAGGCATTATTATCGGAACCTATTCATCGATTTACGTTGCAAGCCCCATACTCCTTGCATGGCATGGTCGCGGAAAAAAGAAGTAGTGGAAAAAATCTTGCCATGGTTTGTTCTGAAAAGTGTTCCGGGAATAGGAAATCACCTTTTCAAGCGGCTAATAGATTGTTTCAATTCACCTGAAAATGTTTTTGAAGCTTCCGGAAAGGATCTTCTTGAGGTAGAAGGCATAACTCCTCGTCTTGTCGCCGCAGTAAAGCATCACAAAATTCCTGATCCGGTCAAAAAGGATCTCGACCTTGTGATGGAAAAAGGTTATAAAATTGTTACCATGTCGGATAGTGATTATCCACCCCTTTTACTTCAAATACCGGACCCTCCGCCCTTTTTGTATGTTTTCGGCAGTCTTAACGCTTCCGTTAAAAACATAGCGGTTGTGGGCTCCAGGAATGCAACAGATTACGGCATCTCTACAACCCGGCGCCTGTGCAAGGATTTGGCTTTGCTTAAAATGACGATCGTCAGCGGCATGGCAATTGGCATTGATTCGGCTGCTCACCAGGGAGCACTGATCGGCAAAGGAAATACCATCGCGGTGTTGGGAAGCGGTTTGGAAATAATTTATCCGGCAGAAAACCGCAAGCTTTTTCATATGATCGCCGAAAACGGCGCCGTTATTTCGGAAT
>JAUWLP010000063.1 GCA_030613575.1 Desulfobacteraceae bacterium | reverse complement strand
GGTGCCGAGGGACAGAATCGAACTGCCGACACGGGGATTTTCAGTCCCCTGCTCTACCGACTGAGCTACCTCGGCTTATTAAAAACAGCCTAACACTGCTATTAAAAGCACCGTTCTTTGTCAAGATTTTTTTGACTCATATCACCAAAAACATATTGCAACAAAACTGATGCTGCAATAGTTGCCGTTTCGGCTCTCAATATGCGGGGTCCAAGGGCGGCAGTAACAAATCCCCGGTTTATGGCGCTTTCAATCTCTCGGGAGGTAAAACCACCCTCCGGCCCCAGCATGGCAAAAATTGTATTAATTTGCCGGCTGGGTTTCGGCAATTCGGCATTGACTAATCTAAATTCATTTTCCCAGAAAACGACTTTTAGGTCGCAAGACTCTCCAAGATTCAGCACCTCCTCAAAGGATACTGTTTCACCGATTTCCATAATACGGCCGCGTTTGCACTGCTTGAGAGCTTCTTTTGCAATTTTTTTCCACCTTTGCGTGCGCGCTGAAATTTGTTTTTTTTCGGGCCTGGAAACAGATCGTTCGGCAAAAAAAGGTATCCATTTTGTTACTCCGAGTTCGGTAAGCTGCCGGACAAGACCGTCCATTTTCTTTTCTTTTAAAAACGCCTGGGCAACAACAATTTGGACAAGTGACTCGGCTGTTGAAGGGGAGCTGCTTGTTATGGATACTTTCATCCTTTCTGGAGATAAAGCGATGATTTCAGCCCGGTATTCAAACCCTTTGCCGTCAAAAAAACCTATCTTGTCACCCGGTTTAAGACGCAATACGGTTTTTACATGCCTGGCATCAGAACCGGTAATAACAGCTGTTGTGCCGGATATTGCCGATTGTTCGATAAAAAAATACCGCATACTCCCCTTTATAGTTCAGCCAGGTATATTGCAAATCATTTTTTTGCTAAACTGGTTGCTGTTGCATGTTAAGCGAAATCAAATGTGACGGCTTCGTAAAAAGTCCAACTTCTGCGTTGCGCTGCATCCCCTGCCCAGTTAAATTTTTATAATACCATAATAGGCTTATGGTAAACTCTTTCTTTCTTCATTGAGTGGATAAACACGTCAAGTATTTATTTAACCGGGTGAATCACTGCAGCGTACTATAAGTACGTCTCATTTCTCAGGATTTACGCGCCTTGAATTTGGATCTTTTTACTTTGCCGTCGGATTTTGACTTTTTACGAGTTCACCAAAGGGAAATTTTGCAAAAAAGCAAATATCTTGACACAGTGCATGCCCTGTGGTAAATTTTTTTTGATTATAGGGTGTTTGTTTATGATGTACGGCACTTTATGGCAAACGGAGGGTTGATATGACAGACAATAATGATCCGGATAAGAAAATTAAGGGAGCAGAATCCACGGAAGATGAAGAAATCATAGAACTCAAAGAAGAGACAAGCGATATGTCTCAAGACGATGAGGAGATTATCGACCTTCTGGATGATGTCGATGAACCTGACGTAGAAGATATGAAGGAAGATATCGTCGCCGAAGAAGCAGAATCCACGAAAAACCAAGAAATTATCGATCTCGAAGAAGAAACAGTCGATGCATCTCAAGACGATGAGGAGATTATCGACCTTCTGGATGATGTTGATGAACCTGACGTAGAAGATATAAAGGAAGATATCGTCGCCGAAGAAGCAGAATCAGCAGCAGAAGAGATTATAACATTAACCGAAGCAATGAGCGATACCCCCCAAGAAATAGAGGAAATCGGTGAGCCTATCCCTGTAACCGTCGATACATCTCAGGAAGCAGAGGATATTATTAATTTAGAAGGTGATCTCTTAGAAGAAACTAGTGACTTTGATGATGAATTAGGCGAGGAAGTAGCCTTTGATCAGGCCCTGAGTGATGATTTTGTCGATTCGCTGGGAATGGAACTCGACTCTAAAGAAGATGTTTCGGAGGATTTGCTTGATGCTAAAAAGGTGTCGGATGCGCAGATGGAAGCAGCTTTGGAGCGTGTTATAAAAAAGATGTTTTACAAAAAGATCGATGGTATTCTTGTCGAGGTAATTGAAAAAACTGTCACAAGGGAATTAGAAAGATTAAAAAGTGTCCTGCTCCAAGGTGCAGCGGGAATCGAAAAATGATAGTTCCTTTATACAGCAATTACATTTTGCCTGATTAATCTGATCATAGTAAAAAAACCGAGTGGTAAAATATCGGGGATTATTTAATAATCCCCTTTTCAATTTTTTGCCCGTATCCGGATGCTACGTGCTATATACGCAACTCAACAGGTTTTACAGAATACCTCTGTTATAAACTTCGTTAAGGGTTCACGAAAAAATAAATTTACAATTTTGGGAGTTGAGGCGCCCGGCTGGCAAGGCACAAAAACTTAAGGAATATCAAGCATATTTCGAGTTTTCGTAACGCAGCCAGTCGGGATGCATCGGCATCCAAAACGTGAAATTATTTTTGAGTGAGCCCTAAGTAGCTGAGTTGTTGGCGATATCTGAAATTAAGGAGTAATATAATATGAGTTCCAATCTTCTTAACAAAGGTTATGAACCACATGACGTGGAAAAACGCTGGTACGATTTCTGGGAAAAGGAATTGCTGTTTGCGGCCAGGGAGGAGAAATGCGATCAAAAGAGCTATTCCATTGTAATCCCTCCGCCGAATGTCACCGGCGTTCTTCACATGGGTCACGCGTTTAATAATACATTGCAGGATATTCTCTGCCGCTACAGGAGATTGCGTGGCGATAATGTCCTGTGGATGCCCGGTACTGACCATGCAGGAATCGCCACCCAGAATGTTGTGGAAAAAAAGCTCGCCGATGATGGTATGGATCGCCATCAGGTTGGCAGAGAAAAGTTCATAGAGGCTGTTTGGGAATGGCGCAGTGAATATGGCAGCACCATCATCAATCAACTTAAACGCCTTGGAGCCTCATGTGACTGGGATCGTGAACGTTTTACCATGGACGAGGGACTTTCAAGAGCCGTACGCAAAGTTTTTGTAAACCTGTATCACGAAGGTCTTATCTACCGCGGCAATTATATTATTAATTGGTGCCACCGTTGCCATACAGCGCTTGCTGATCTTGAGGTCGAACATGAAGAGCATGATGGTAATCTGTATCATGTGCGATATCCTTTTACAGACGGAACAGGTGGTGTCGTTGTTGCAACGACCCGGCCTGAAACCATGTTAGGTGATACTGCCGTAGCGGTAAATCCAAACGATGAGCGCTACCAAGGCATCGAGTCCCTTCAGGTGATTCTTCCCCTTATGAACAGAACAATTCCAATCATTAAAGACAAATATGTGGACATGTCGTTTGGAACCGGGGCATTAAAGATTACACCTGCGCATGACCCAAACGACTTTGAAATCGGCAACAATCATAACCTGGAACGTATCAAAGTTATCGGTGATGACGGCCTGATGACATCAGAAGCAGGCAAGTTCAAAGGACTTGATCGGTTCAAATGCAGGGAAGTCGTGGTTAAAGCACTTAAAGAAGAGGGGCTTCTTGAAAAGATTGAGCCGTACCAGCACAGCATTGGTCACTGTTACCGGTGTAAGACTATAATTGAACCTAATTTGTCAAAACAGTGGTTTGTCAGGACAAAGCCCCTTGCAGAAAAAGCTATCCGTGCAGTTAAGAACGGTGATACAAAGATCATTCCTGAAATATGGACCAAAACTTATTTTGAATGGATGAACAACATTAAGGACTGGTGTATTTCAAGGCAGATCTGGTGGGGACACCAGATCCCGGCATGGACCTGCAATAAGTGTAAAGAAATAATTGTTGCCATGGATATACCTGAAACGTGTCCGGCTTGTGGAGGAACAGATCTTGTACAGGACACAGACGTGCTGGATACCTGGTTCAGCTCCGCCCTGTGGCCTTTTTCAACCATGGGATGGCCGGATGAGACACCGCTTTTAAAATTGTTTTATCCAACTTCTGTTCTTGTTACCGGTTTTGATATTCTCTTTTTCTGGGTAGCCCGAATGATGATGATGGGTATTCATTTCATGGAGGATGTACCGTTTAAAGATGTCTATGTGCATGCCCTGGTGCGTGATGAAGAGGGCAAAAAAATGAGCAAGTCGACCGGAAATGTAATCGATCCCTTGAGCATTATTGACCGCTATGGAACCGATGCATTCCGCTTTACCCTAGCCGCTTTTGCAGCCCAGGGCAGAGATGTGAAAATGTCTGAAAAGCGTGTTGAAGGCTACCGTAATTTTATCAACAAGATCTGGAATGCCGCCCGTTTTGCACTGATGCACATAAATAAAGCGTATAAAGATATAACAAATGAACCTCTTTCCCTTGTGGACAGGTGGATTCTGTCCAGACTCTGTCGTGTTACCGGCAAAGTTACTGAGGCACTTGACAGTTACCGGTTCAACGATGCAGCAGGGGCGCTTTACAAATTTGTGTGGCATGAATTCTGTGATTGGTACCTTGAAGCGATTAAACCTACTTTGTACGGAAAAGAGGGGCAAAGCCGGCAAGAAGCAACCATGAGCGTGCTGTGGCGTGTTTTGCATGATACACTTGTTTTGCTGCATCCTTTTGTACCTTTTATTACAGAGGAAATCTGGCACAAACTTCCGGGCACACAGGGCTCCATCATGAAAGCAGCATTTCCCTTATATGCAAACAATGTTGATGGCATACAACGGGATGAGGAAGCAGAATCAAATATGAGCCTTATCTCAGGGATAATCACAGGCATCAGAAATATAAGGGGTGAAATGAACATTTCGCCTTCATTATCCCTGGCCGTTTCGGTCCAGTCCCAAAAGGAATCAACAAAGAAAACCATACAACAGTACCAGAACATGATCATTAACCTTGCCAGACTTAAATCTTTATCTGTGGGAAATGCGGTTGAAAGACCGAAGTCTGCAGCAACGGCTGTTGTAAATGATGCTACGATTTTTGTTTCATTAGAAGGAATTGTCGATTTTGTAAAGGAGATTGAACGGCTTGAAAAGGAAATCAATAAACTGACAAATGAAACGAGCATGTTTTTAAAGAAACTAAACAATGAGGATTTTCTGAGCAAGGCGCCCGCACATGTGGTGGAAAAAGTAAAAGAAAAGTACGGCCTTCTTGTTGAAAAACAGCAAAAACTACTGTCGAATCTGGAAAAAATTAAAGAGCTTGAAGCCTAAGGATAACCCAAATTTATCATGCATTCAATACAACATCTCATAAAAATAGCTCTTAAAGAAGACATCGGCCCGGGGGATATTACAACTGACAACCTCGTGGATCCCGATCTTAAAGGTGAAGGTGTAATCATAGCCAAGGAACCTTTTGTCATTGCAGGCCTTGATGTGGCCCGGCAGGTTTTTAAGCACCTTGACTCCAAAGTTATATTCAGACCCGCGTGTATTGATGGTGATACTATAGAAGATGGTAAAACCATAGCAAACATTGAGGGTAAACTCCGCGCTCTGCTTTCGGGTGAGCGAACCGCCTTGAATTTTCTTCAGCGTCTTTCCGGTATCGCTACTTATGTGCGTTCACATGTGGACGAACTTGCAAATAAAAGGGTGCGTCTTGTGGATACCCGCAAGACCACACCAGGCTGGCGTGTTTTAGAAAAATATGCCGTTAGAATGGGTGGCGCCTATAACCACAGGATGGGGCTATATGACGGTGTTTTGATCAAGGATAATCATAATGCTGCCTGTGGTGGTATAAAAAAGGCTGTTGACCGTATCAAGGCTAAAGCATCACATCTTGTCAAAATAGAGGTAGAGGTCTCCACCTTGGACCAGGTCAAGGACGCTCTGAACGCTGGTGTAGATGTTATCATGCTCGACAATATGAGCATAGAACAAATAAAAAAGGCCACCTCCTTTATTAATGGAAGAGCAGTTGTTGAAGTGTCAGGGAATGTAACAAAAAACGTTCTTAAATCCCTGGCAGATACCGGAGTAGATATCATATCCGTTGGAGCCCTTACCCATTCTGCAAGATGCGTGGATATTAGTATGCGGGTAAAAGCGGCTGACCAGGTCATATGATACCAATACGTACCACAATACCTTCCAAAAATTATCCGGTTGTTAATAACACTATCATTGGTATCAACGTGGTTGTCTATCTGGTACAGATATCGCTGGTTCCGGATTTAAATCGTTTTGTCTATATTTATGGTCTTGTCCCCGCCCGCTATTCGATCCACCAGATTACATCTTATTTTACTACGGGTCAGCAGATTTTCTCTTTGTTCTCTTTCATGTTTCTCCACGGTGGATTCTGGCACCTTCTTGGAAATATGTGGTCGCTTTACATCTTTGGCGACAACGTCGAAGATCGCCTCGGACCTTTTCTTTACTTCGTTTTTTACCTGCTTTGCGGAATAACATCCGGTCTTTCCCATCTTATCATTAACCTTAATTCCAATATGCCTACCATAGGAGCCAGCGGAGCTATCGCAGGTGTCATGGGAGCTTATTTAATTCTTCATCCAAATGCAAAGATATTAACACTTATTCCCATCATTTTTATCCCCTGGTTTGTTGAAATTCCTGCTTTTTTCTTCCTTGGTCTCTGGTTTGTACTCCAGTTTATTAGTGCTACCGGAAGCCACGGGAGTATCAGCGGTATTGCCTGGTGGGCTCATATAGGCGGCTTTATCTTCGGTATTATTTTTTTAAAGATCATGCTTCTCTTACCTGAAACCGGTGTAAGTGATCAAATGCGCAAGGTGACCGCAAAAAGAAAAACGCACCGCCTGCAGGTTATCAGGCCCGTGGGTCCAGGAAAAGATCCCCACCTCTATGGTATGATAACCATCACATCATTTGAGGCGCTTACCGGAACACGTAAGTTGGTAAACATCCCCTGGGGATTTCAAAAACGGCTGGTAAGAGTAACCGTCCCCGCCGGCGTGCAAGAGGGGAGCAAGCTGCGGCTGAAAGGTTTGGGCAAAATAACACCCGACGGTCAACGGGGGGATTTGTATCTTAAAGTGACTATTGCGTAGTAGATTCCATAGCTTCCCGTGGTTAACTGGTGTCCATCCATAATTGAGATAGTTTGTTCAAGATCAAGGAAGGCGAAGATTTTAACCGCAGGAATACATTGAGTATTTTGAGGATTGAAATCTGAGTCTGACGCAGAGATTGGGCAAAATAGACATTTATGGATGGAAACTAACTAAAGTACCAGGCTATAAATTGCGATCCGAAAAAGACATAAGCAATTGCGCCAATTGACAGAAAAGGGCCGAAGGGAATAGCGAACTTCATATTCTTGCCTTTGATCAGCATCATTGTTATACCTACACACGAACCCATAACCGATGAAGCAAAAACAGTAAAAATCACCCCTTGCCAGCCGATAATGGTTCCGATCATTGCCAGAAGTTTGATATCACCCCCCCCCATTCCATCTCTGTGGGCAATCAGGTTATATGCCCATGCAACAAACCAAAGACTACCCCCTCCGATAAGCAAGCCGAGCGCCGAAGCTTTGAAAGTTATTGTCGGCAAAGCAAAAGAGGCGACGAGGCCGATGGGGATTCCGGGTAAAGAGATGATATCCGGTATGATTTTGTGATCAAGATCAATAAATGTTATTATAAGCAGTGATGAAATAAAGACAAAGTATACCAAACTTTCAAGGGACAGACCAAACGTCAAAAGCAGACCGACCGCAAAACTTCCGCTCATCATTTCAACCAGCGGATAGCGAAAAGATATCGGCGCATCACAATTACGGCATCTGCCTTTAAGCCATATATAACTTAAAACAGGAATATTGTCATAAAAACGAATGTGACTTTTGCAGCTTGGACAGATTGAACGTGGAGGATCTGCAATAGATTTCGATTCAGGCAGTCTGTATATACAGACATTCAAAAAACTTCCGATGCACATGCCGAACATAAAAATTATGATCACAATCAAAATATTAAACATGTCTTGTACAGAGTCCTCTTGAATTTATGACTGGATAATAGTAAGTAACATCGCTGATTCACATATATGACAAATATAGTGTTCCTGTTTATATATATAGATGCTGTTCGTGTCAAAACAAGTTTTGATGGCTTTTTACAAAACCGTCAGTTTTGGTGTATCAATTTAGCCCATTACAAAACGGACGGAATAAGCATATGGGATTAAAGGTGTAAAAGATCATACACTCTATTTTCATTCCACCGGACAAGGTAAAAAATTCAATATACTAACAAAGAACCATTCAGTCTGTTTTGAATTCGATATTGACTATGAACCCATAAAAGAGGATAAAGCATATGACTGGCTAATGAGCACCATGGTTTCATGGAGCAGTTCTTTCAACGGTTAAAAAAAGTATGGGGAAAAGAGGTAAATGCTATGAGTATTAATGTGGTCGCAAAGATTGATGATCTTGTAAAGGTAAAACATGTGCTTGCAAGCGTTTTTGACAAAACCGGTCTTGAAGCGTTCATACCTGAACTGCTCAGGATAAATCCTGAGATAAAGATTTTTTCAACAGGAGGTACTTACAAGAAAATAAAAGAGATCCTTGGAGAAAAGGCTGAATCCTCTCTTACCCAGGTTTCGGATTACACGGGTCAGCCGGAAACCCAGGGCGGTCTTGTAAAGACTCTGGACTTTAAAATATATCTCGGGCTGCTGACCGAAACATACAATGACGCCCATAATGAAGACATCAAACGAACCGGTTCCGTTCATATCGATATGGTTATCGGCAATCTGTATCCTTTTAAGGATACGATCTCACAACCCGACGTAACCGTTGAACAGGCCCGGGGGAATATCGATATCGGAGGGCCGTGTATGATAAGGGCCTCGGCCAAAAATTATTTACGAGTAGCATCTGTTGTTGACCCGTCTGACTATGAGGCGATCATGTCCGAGATGAAAGCAAATGACGGGGCCATATCGCTGGAACTTCGCTATCAGTTGGCGCAAAAGGCGTTTGATTATACAGCCGTCTATGACCGAACCATCGCCGACTTTTTGGGTTCCAAATCCATCGAGGATGTAAAGACATGTTACGAATTATAGAGGTTTCCATCATCTTTATCTCTCACAGAGTACGCAAAGGCTCTGAGTTTTTCGGAATTCCTGAGAGGAGAATTAACAAAATTACATCCGGAAAAAAATCAGGTCCGAAAAATTTATCTCTGTGAGCTCAAGCGACCAAAAGAAGCGAGCGAGAGGTTAAAACATGCACTTCTGGAAAAAAGGAGAAAACAATGACAAAAGATCTGAAAAAAATGTATCGAACGATAATGGATGACCACTTTCCTCCCGGTATGGAAATCAGTTTTGTGGATCAGGATAAAAGGCAAACTCTCTTTTATGAAAAAGTTGTCTGGACCATCGATAACATCCAAAAAGGTTTAAGATATGGTGAAAATCCCGGTCAGGAAGCAGCGCTTTACAAGTTGACAAACGGAAACCTGATTTTAGGGGAAACCGAAACCATTCAGCCAGGCCAACATCTGGCTTCAGATATTGAGCTTTTGCAGTCCGGAAAGCATCCCGGCAAAACCAACCTGACCGATGCGGACAATTCCTTGAACATCCTGAGATATTTTGTGGATAAACCCACCGTCGTAATTGTTAAGCACAACAATCCATGCGGTGTTGCCAGATCCGATACATTGGTAGACGCCTATCAAAAGGCAAACATTGCAGACAGGGTGGCGGCATTTGGGGGATGCATCGCAGTCAACAGAGCCGTTGACAGGGAAACAGCTCAAGCCATTACCGAACAATACGCCGAAGTTGTGGTAGCTCCTGATTTTGAAGAAGGGATCATGGATATCTTTGCCAAGAAAAAAAATCTTAGGGTTATCCGTATCGGAAATATTAACCGGTTGCAGACATTTGTGGGTAAAAGATGTGTGGAATTCAAAAGCCTGATTGACGGCGGTATTATCGCCCAGTGGTCTTTTGTTCCTGCAGCCCGCACTAAGGCGGATCTAAAACTTGCCCAATGCGAATATAAGGGCAAACACTACCGGATCAACCGGGAACCCACCGAACAGGAATACGAAAACATGCTCTTTGGCTGGCTTGTGGAATCAGGTGTTACATCAAATTCAGTGATTTATGTCAAAGATCAGGTAACCGTCGGCA
This sequence comes from Desulfobacteraceae bacterium, assembly GCA_030613575.1. Taxonomy (GTDB): domain Bacteria; phylum Desulfobacterota; class Desulfobacteria; order Desulfobacterales; family UBA11574; genus S5133MH16. The sequence goes on along the minus strand of JAUWLP010000063.1, from coordinate 3,907 downwards.
TCGGAACCGGTGAGCAGGACCGGGTGGGCGTTGCAGAAATTGCAAGAGACAAGGCCTACCGAAAGATAGCAGACCGTTACTGCTTTGAAATGCATGGTATTCCCTATAACGATCTAAAAGATGAAGATAAAAAGGCAGAAATTGATGATAAAGTAGCAAATGAAAAGGGCGGGCTGATTGGCGCTGCCATGGTCAGTGATGCATTTTTTCCTTTTAGAGACGGGGTGGACGTTGGACTCCAGGAAGGGGTTACCTCCGTGATTCAGCCGGGTGGGTCAGGAAATGACTACCAGTCGATCGAGGCCTGCAATGAGGTCGGCGCTACAATGGTCTATACCGGGCAGAGGAGTTTCAAGCATTAAAGGATTGTTAAGGGCCTGAGAAAAAATATGGAAAGGTTTACCTATTTTCAGGCATATTCAGAGTTTTCTCAACATAACCAGCCGAGATGCATGGGAATCCAAAATGTGAAGTTATTTTTTAGTCAGCTCTTAGTGACTACCTTAAGTTTCTCATCCAAAGTTTTCACTGGCGGAATTACCGGGGGCTGGTAAATCATGTAGCTCTGTATTGGATACCGGGTCCCTTTTTTATGTGTTTTTTCCAGACCATCCACAAGCAACTCAAGATCTTTTGCCGGAAACGTAAAAAACATCTCGCACTCGTCAGTTCCTGCAAGGATCCGTTCGCCTCGTCCGGGGTGAACCAGGGCAGGCTTTCCTGACAAGTAGGGTTTTATCGCGGAAAGGCAAGAAATGCCAAAGCCTGTGGTCGATGATTGGATCAACTCCCCTGAATGATAAAGGAAACCGGATGTCAAACGGGCCATCTGGGCGGGTGTTCCATAGATCACTACCAGATCAGGATCAACAGGCGCTTTATCCAGAGGAAACATGGCAAGTCCTTTTATTTTTCCTGCCGGAATCGGATCAAGCTGGTCTGTTACTCTTTGAGCGAGTTCAATAGTATCAAAGTAGCCCATGTCTAAAAGGTATCTTGCCAAATCATTCCGATCTTCAAGTTTTTTCAATCCTAAAGCCGCAAGACATGGGGAGCAGTTAATGTCTTCTGCCAATACGCCTGCGAATCTCCCCCACCGTCTTGCAAGAGTCATCCATTGACATAGCGAAATTTGGATTCCATATTTCGATGGTCTCATAACTCCTTCGGGAAGTTCATTTTCCTCTTTAATAATTTTAACTCCAAGGGGAAAAGACTGGGGGCGGATCATCTGGGAGATTTTGTCGGCGTATGTTTGAATATTCATGTTTCCCTCCTTTTTTTAAATTTTCAGAGACAAGTCTGGAACGATACGAATCCCTTACTGAAGAACTCAACGAGTTAAAAGGCAAATCCCCCTCAAAAAGTTTGCCCTTATGATATACGAAAAACACAATGTGCTAAAAATTATATCGAGCTTTGATCAATAGCAGATACAGCAGGATCAAAGAAACGCTATATACGGAATGGATATCTGAAAAGCCGTTGTATATTTTGGGCAAGATTACTGACAAAAAGGATGCCTAGGTTAAATGATCCGACATCAGGCTTTCATAGACATCATCCGATTCCGCCTCGGCTATTGTATGCAATCTTTTGAACTGTTTCATGAGTTTCTCGGCAAATGGCGTTAATCCTGAGCCTTTACCTTCCCGAACAACCAGTTGTTTTCCGATCCGCTCTTCTGAGGACCGTATGCGCATCCAAACCGCCCGGTAACTCATCTGCAGCTCCTTGGCAGCAGCATGCATCGACCCCATACGGCGAATCATTTTCAAAATTCGATACCGCCCGAGACCGAACACGACGTTACCTTCCATGTCCTCTATCCAGATCTTCGATCGGACAGAAAATATCTTTTTTTCTTTGGGCATTCAAACAATACCATTTCAGTGTTTTGTTGAGTGTTAAAGTTTACCACGAATCAACCAAATAAATTGCGAGGCAGGTAAGATAGACCGGATGATTGCCCGCCACTTGCTCAAACCCTTCGCCTCACTCCCCAACTGTGTGTCATTTTGGGTTATTTAAAGTTTGTTGGATACTTCATCTGCTATTATTGTATAAAAAAATAAAAAACTATTATATCATTCTTGACACAATAGATCCTCAAGTGTTATATTCACAATCGTAAATGAACTCCCTTCGTTTACATTCTTACATGGGTGGTTTTCACAGGGGAAACCACCCATAATTCCTTTTTGTTTTATAAGCAGACTCCGTCATTAAGAAAGTGGCATATAACGGTATTGATATCATAATTGATACAGTCTGTCCAGCATCATAAAGTTCTTCAAGAGGCAAGGCCTTGTTCGGCTGATGCAACTGCAGGATAGACATATGCAGCAAAATTGATTGTTAATACACAATATTTATTAAAAATTAGAAGCAAATATAATACATTCTTTTGTATCTTAATGCTTGATAATTCCTGTATCATCTATCCCAGTAAAGACCGTGCAGATAACTCTTGGCATAATCTGCAACTTTCATATTGAATATTAAACGCCAAGCACTTTCTGCACGATGTCCCCTATTGCATTTGCAAATATTCACAACTATACCCAAGAGGAATGTCCACATTAACTGTCTTGGCCAGTGTCTGTGCCGGTGATGCCCATATGCTGCTTGATAAATATGCCAACAAGGGAATTCTTCCTAACTTTTTCCCTTTTGTTGTGAAAAGTGCAAACCTTTACGCCCTTTATCCTTACAATTATTCAACATAGTCAACTACGTTCTTAAGTTTAATTGCCACGTCAACTTATAAACTAATGTACGTACCGCAAGTCTGAAAAAGCCGCCGACCCTTCCTGTCTGGTGCACCGTTGGGTTGGCCATTTGCTACTTCTTCGAAAAGTAATTTACTCCAGAGAAGTTTTTGAAATCCGAATCCTGAGTCCAAATTGTGGCGTTGAACACCTGGGCTGTTGCGAGAATAATACTGTCCGCCATTGGGAAACCATGCTGAAGACTGAGCTTTGAAGCATCGATTGCGAGCGTGGCTGTTAGATCTATAACTTTGCCTTTTTGCATGGCTACAGCTGCTTGAAGCGCCTTATTCTCATTGGATTCCCGAAGAACGACTTTAAATACTTCATAGATCGTTACGGCTGGGACAACAAGGGACGCTGTATCTTTCAAGGGAAGAAGGAAGTGCTTCGCATTCGGTTCGTCCGCGAAGAATGCAAGCCAGCCGGAAGAATCGACGATATTCATACTCTATCCTTCTCCCGTTCAAATTCAGTATTTATTCCTTTGAGGAATCCTCGAAGCTCATTAATATCTCGTTCCGGAATAAACTCGATCCGTCCATCATATTCAATAACCTGCATTTTTTGTCCTGGGCGAAGCTGTAAAGACTCTCTTACCGCTTTGGGAATAACGACTTGATACTTAGGTGATACAGTGACTATTTGCATAACAACACCCCCATCGATAATTTATAGTATTACAATATCACTATCGATAAGATTTTGTCAACCTTTTGGTGGCCAACATCTGCAAATAAGCTGCGTGCCTAAAGCATTTCGAACCTGCACGGCTTTTAGGGTAAACCGCTCCGTTTCTTCACGTCAGCTTCATATGCATTGTTAGAAGTTTTTCTCTTTATTTCTTTCTTTTGTCTTTTAAATAAATTGCCTTTGAGGCTCCATCGCCAACAGCTCTTTCTTCGATTTGGAATAGCTTTGTTGCTGATGCAAGTTCCCCCAACTTTTTGTAACCATAGTTTCGCGGATCAAACTCTGGTGCCTGCTTGACTATATTACTACCCACGGATGCAAGATGAGCCCAACCAGAATCGTCCGAAGATGCCTCAACAGCGTTTCTTAATAAATTAACGAGTTTCGTGTCTTTCTTAAGTTCGCTGGTTGTCTTGCGTCTTATTTTCTCACTATAATCATCT
>JAUWLP010000083.1 GCA_030613575.1 Desulfobacteraceae bacterium | reverse complement strand
ATCACTTTTCCATCCTTGCGCTTAAAATCAACTTCATAATCAATTACATGGCCGTCTCGTTCAATCATCTCCTGATACTTTTGCCGATCTTCAGGTTTCAGATACAGATCCTTGACTATATCTACCTTAAAAAATTCCTCTTTGTTCTTGTATCCCAACATATCCATAAGAGCGTGATTGGCTTCGATAAATTTACCTTCTTTACTACTCATAGATACTCCGACTTGCACATGTTCAAACAATTTCTTGTAGTCTTCTATGGAGGCGCGAAGCATTTTTTCACGCTTTTTTACCTCCGTAATGTCTCGATATATGCAAAAGTGGGATATGGTTTCATCAGCGGTTTGCAAAGGTAATTCAAAGATCTCAAAAGTCTTATCGATGTGGGAAAAGTGGTTCTCCCAGCGGAGTGTTTCTCCCTCAAATACTTCTTTTGCCCTGCACCAGGGACATATCTCATCACGATTAGCAATCGCCTGATAGCATTTTTTCCCTATGCCTTCTCCAAAAGCGCTAATGCTGGACTTGTTCATAAATTTCACGGTGTAATCATCCTCGATGATATAAACACCACGCCCCATGGCATCAAAAATAGAAGCAAGTCGTTTGGTCTCTTGATCAATCATGGTATGCTTCTCTCCTTGTGGGGTGTTTGGAAATTTTCGTGTTAAATTTTCTTCTCAATCTCTTGTGGATCCGAGTTATGCGTTTATCTTGGATGACATTCGCTGCACATAATCGGTCCGGCCTTTTTTTTCTGGTGGCACCCCTTACATTGGAGGTGGTAAACTTTTACAAGCGACAGAGGGTTGTCGCCCTTATTAAGGGTATGGCATTCTGAACATTCCGTTTCTTCTGAAGATTCATCTTCAACTTTTTTCCCTTCCTCATATACATGATGACACACATTACACTCTTCCTCAATCTCTGCCGCTTCATTGTGTTCATCATGCAGAAATTGAACAGTTGGCCTCATCTTCTCTTCAAAGGCGCTGTCCTCAACAGTTGTCACATCTTCCTGTGAATAACCGGACATAACAGCAAATATGCAAACAAGCAGAGTTATTACCATATATATTATCAATGTCCTTTTTCCCATCAGGATTCCTCCCCCAATTTTATTAGCCTGACCCAACTGAATTTATCCGTTATACCGGTTTTTCCATAATTTTGTATATGATGTCACCCAGAAAATGTAGTTCCATATCAAGGCCGAAATGATGAATTATATCTTCAAGTCCGCCATGACAGTTATGGCAAGGGGCTATTACAACCTTTGCACCTCTGGTCTTTGCAGCAAATAACTGCTCTGCCTTGATCTTGTTGCCTTCAATACGTTTCATCTTGTATGGAGGACCGGCGTTTATTACCCCGCCTCCTGCACAGCAACAGTAATTGTGTTCCCGATTGGGGTGCATCTCGATAAACTCTTCGCAAAGCGCATCAACCACATAACGCGCCTTGTCATGAAGTCCTCTTCCCCTAACAATATTGCAGGGATCCTGGAAAGTAACCGGCTTATCATACTTTTCAGCGATTTTTATCCTCCCTTCTTTTAACAATTCGTAATAGAATTCGACGGCATGTGTAACCGGTATTGGCGGCATCTTCCATGCCAGCCATCGGTTTCCCACATCATATACGGATCTAAATGCATGTCCGCATTCTCCCATTACGATCCGTTTGACCTTGAGCCGCATCGCCGTTTCAAAATGTGCCTTTTTTAACCGGCCCATCACTTCATAGTCTCCGGTAAACATGCATAGGTCGCTGTTGTCCCATCCCGGTGTTGCAGGCATTGTAAAGTCAACTCCGGCTACATTCATGATAACTGCGGCTTGATATATAAGCTGTGCACGAAACTTCGGCTCAGGAGCAATGACGGAGTAGAAAATCTCAGCCCCTTCCTTTTCGACGGGGATCCTCAAATCCGGTATCTCATCCTGTGCTTCTTCTTCCTGCCAAAAGAGACTGTCAGTCCATTCATCCTCTTTTACCCACATCTGGTTTAATGTGGCTGAATGGCTGTGGGCGGTATCCTGTTGGTACAGTGGTGTAACACCGAGCATATGACAGAGCCTTCGCACTATGCTTATTAAGTAGGCAATGTCGATGCCAAACGGACAATACATAGCACAGCGGCGGCAAAGGTTACATTCCGTGTATGCAATCCGGGAGGCATCTCTTATAAACTTTTGATCAACTTTTCCCTTCTTTTTTAATATTTCCCATATGGTTTGTTTAACCTTGCCTGCAGGAGAAAATTTCGGGTCGTTATCATGGGAAAGATAATAGTGGCAGGCTTCAGAGCAGAGTCCACAGTGCACACAGGTTCCAACATATGTCTTTAGCCGGGCGCCGGTCTCCGCTGCTAAAACCTTGTTTATGACCTGCTCGATCTTTTTCGGAGTCAACCTTGCAATTCCCTTATCGATTCCCTCATCAACAATTTTGTTGCTTTCATCGCTTCTTTTAATTGCAGGTTCAGCCATGTTATGTTCTCCTTTATAAAATCGTTGTACGATTTTATCTTATGCTTCCTTACCAATCTTTTGCATGCCTAACGGCGCCGAACTCAGAACCCATGTACCCCCTTGTAAATGGGAAAAAAACCATATGGATCAAGCGAGTACAGGGGATGGCTGCAAGCATAATCTCTCCCGATAAAATGTGGATAATTCCCATGATTTTAAAACCAGGCCACTGATGATATGTCCAGAAACCCGTGATAAAGGGTGCGGCAACAATAGCAAGTATTATGTAGTCCGAAACAGATGTTAAGTACTTGACCTCCGGCAGCACGATTCTTCTGATAAGAAAAAAAACACATGAAGCAATAACAACGACAGCTAATACATCGGCAGTAGTGTCCGAAATATACCACCAGCTAATATCCCACGATTCCTTCCAGAGAATTATATGTGCACTAAGAAAAATCGGAATAAAAATAAGGCATATATGGAATGTAAATGTGACGATGGTCAAAATCGGGTTTTTCCTCCATTTTACAGTTCCAAAGGGGGTGATCCAATGCAGAATTGAGCGAAGCCCATATTTTAAACTCATGTATTCATATACGATAACATCTTTCTTCTTAGCCAGCACGGCCATGGAGATCAGCCTGTACAAACTCCCTCCGAAGAAAATGATAAAGGAGACCCAGACTAGTGGGCCGCTGACAAAATTATAGATATCATGCATCGCTTACTTCTCCTTTTAACCGGTAACATCGGTTAACGGCAAAACCTGCCGAAAATACTTGCCGCCATCAGGATTTCCCTCGATTCCTTTTATTAGAATCTTTTCAGAGTCAGGGCTGAAAACAGGATTCCACAGAGCCTCATACGATTCCTTAATAGGTTTACCGTCTATAACAATGGTATAACGTCCGTTTTTTTCTGCTTTTGCAGCGACCTTTTTACTGTCAGGACTGAAAACAGGCTGCCAGACCATGTCATATTTTTCACCCCAAGCCTTACCGTCCACGGCAATGGTCCATTTTCCGCCCTCTTTTCCGATGCAGGCAACCCTGTTGCCGTCCGGGCTGAAAACCGCATCGGTAACCAGGTCACCAAAGGTGAGAGACCAGGGTATACCGTTAACTGCGATGGTCCAGCGTCCATATTTAGGCGCCACGACGGCGGCTATCTTTTTTCCGTCAGGGCTGTACATATGATGCCATAGCTGGGCAAAGGAGCGATCCCAAAACAATTTGCCGTCTTGAGCAAGGGTCCACTTCCCTGCTATCCGGACAGGTGCAGTAACAGAACCGTTTGACGGGCTAAATTGCGGCATCCAGACGGAAGTATATATCTTATCCCAGAGAACTCCGTCCACAGCAATTGTGTAATCATAAAGGGATGTTCTCACTTCTGCGGCTACGTGCTCACCATCATGGGAAAAGGCCAAGTCCCAAACGTTAACGAAATTTACGTCCCATGGCTTGCCGTCTACTACTGCGGAATAACAACCTTCCTGAAATATAAAAATATCTCCTTGTTTTATTTTGACGGTGGGAGCCACACCGGCAACTCTTTTCCCGTCATGGCTAATCGTAAGATTGCTCAGGGCTGAAAATCTCGTCTCCCATGGTATATCGTTTGTCACTGCAAAGTATTCCATATCTTTCTGAGCAGCCACCGTGATATTTTTGCCGTCAGCCCCGAACTTGGTATTCCATACAAAATCAAAGGTATTTTCCCAGGCAGCACCGTCCACTGCCACGGTCCACGCTCCCGTACTCGACACTAATGCCGTCAATCGGTTATCAGGTCCAAACCTCAAATACCATACTTTGTCAAACGTGCTTTCCCAGGGAGTATCATTTTCACAGACACTGTATTCCATTTCACCTGTCTTTACGACTGCTACTATCCTTTCTCCGTCCGGGCTGACATAAGGCTCCTCTACCCAGTCGAACATATCTTTCCACTTGCCGGTATCCGCAATTAATCTTTTGCCGGTCTCCCAGTCCCAGGTGCCTATATTATGCATTGCCATTTTCTCCTTTAATAGCTCCCTGTCTGATCTTTATAATATTGGTTCTGACTGTGGTCTACTTTAGATAAATTTTCGGAAAAACAGTTAAAAATTTGAATTTAAAAATTATCTTTTTGTGGTGTCTCTATTACATTTATCTACATTAATATCAAGTTATAAAATCCCTTCGCAATTCTATATAATCCGCCAAAGTACAGTGGCGGACTATGCCGCTTTTAAAAAAGTATTAATTGAGCCTTTTGAAATAGAAATGTTTTTTCTTTCAATGTGCTAAAAAAATTGATATGTTTTATGGCACAATCAGAAGAGGATAGTAAATAATTTTCTGGAGGGCTAACCATGGAACATAAAAACTCCGACCCTGCGAGTCAATTAAATTCAGAACCGGAAAAGAATGATTTTTATGAAGAAGAATATTTGCAATGGGATAAGAAAAAAAAGGCGAAATTCGGTTCCAGGGTATTCAAAATTCCTGACACAATTTCCTTCTCATGGTTCGGGGTATGTGTTTTGATTTTTATAATCCTGTTAATTCTGGTTTTGGGAGGAACACTGGGAAAAGTTGTAGGCTTTGAAAACAGGCTAAAAAAGCTTGAAGAAAGGGTCGTTAGATTCCAGGATATCGACTATAAAGTAACACAGGCCTTAGAACAGACACAGGCTTTCGAACAGTTCAAGGAGCATTTTGACCGATTGGAAGCTTCCATGACATTAAGAATGGATCACGTCGTAAAGGGCCTGAATAATTTACAGAAAAAGATGGCCCAAGTCGGGACAAAAAAAACCGAGGTCGTAAAACCGGCAAAAGTTGCTAAAAAAACCACAAAAAAACGTTACTATACAGTCCGACGCGGTGACACACTTTACGAAATCAGTCGCAGGTATGGTTTGACGGTGAAGAAAATACGGACGCTGAATAAATTATCTGACAAAGCTGTCATCCATCCCGGTCAGAAATTATTAGTGGGTTCCTAACCCGGACAGCGAGACCTTTGCAAAAGGGAGCTTTTTCAAAGGTTTTATGAAACTATAAAGGCAGGGCTAAACGACCCTGCCTTTTTTATCCTATGATTTACTGTTTATTATTTTTTAATTTGCTCGCCAAGAGCACGCTTCGAGACACTTCTATGGAAAGGTGGTTCAGTCACCAAATACCTTTTTCTTATCTGAAATTTTATACCCTAAAGCCAGAATAATCTTTCGTTTTGTTTCCATTCTGCACGGCATGCCCTGTTCGATCCGTGTAATGGTAATAGGTGATATATTTGCCTTTCTGGCGAGTTCGGCCTTGCTCATCATAAGAGATTCTCTAATTTCTTTTAGTGAATTTTTGCTCATTTAATATAATTGTCTATTAACTTAAGATATGTGATTTTTTAGTTATATCATAAACTTGCCATTTGATTTTGTCAAGTAAATTATATATAATTTATATATAATTCAACCAAATTAGGATATATTGTATTTTATTAACACAAGTTGCCATATATTGTGTTCCTCATAATTATGATATTAAATAAAATCGAACTGTTCGGTCAAAATTTCAAAACAAGAGACCCAAACCCGGACAAGCCGGAACCAAAAATATTTGCCACAAAGACACTAAGACACGAAGGATTTTATTTTGTTATTCTTTCTTAGTGCCTTGGTGCCTTTGTGGCGAGAAGAAAAAAGATGGGCATGAACTTTTGTTTGGAAAATGATTTATGTCAAGTCCCGGGAACGATAATTCGGGAATCTTCCTTTTGCTGAAACTTTTTGATCTCTTCCTGCATCTTTGCCAAAGCCGTTTTCATGGCCTCCGGGTATATTTCCATGGCTTCTTTAAGGTTTCTGGCCTCGAGGGGGGTCTGAATCGGAAGCGGCCCTTCAGGGGTCATTAAATTAAGGTGACCCACAAAGACCTGTTTGCGAGTTTTATCTTTTAAACCGTTGGGCTTGACCGGCGTCAGGCGCCGTATGGAGGTCATGTCCAGGTCGGTAAACGACTCTTCCAGGTACAGATTGTTCTGCTTTACCGATAAGTTGACATCGTTGAATTCTTTTTCGCTAACCATCATCGTCTCCTTTTAAAATTTGTATGCAGTTTTTAGGTAATATTATCTGTGTTTATCTGTGAAAATCTGTGTCCTAATGTCTTTGCCTGCCAGCTTGCCTGGATAAGGTTCGTGTCTGTATATTAATGTTTTTGGGTCGTTCTTTAATTTCAAGGTCCCTGCAATACTCTTGAATAAGGCCGATAAAAATCGATCCGTATTTTTCGCGTTTTACAATGCCCACACCGTGAATATCCATGAGACTTTCCATGGTTTGAGGAAAATATGCAGACATTTCAATCAAAGTTCTGTCTGAAAAAATTACATAAGGGGGGACCTCTGCGTGATCAGCAAGATTTTTTCTCTTTTTTCGCAGGATTTCGAACAGATCTTTATCGTGGTCCGGTGTGGTTTTTATTTTAGATTCTTCTTCAATGTCCTTATCGTTATATTCCTTTTTTAAATGACCCAGAACCGTTTCTTTGTCTTGAAAAACATCCCACGCTTTATCTGTGAGCTTCAAACTTCCATATTCCATATCCTGAATCACAAGCTTTTTGTGAAGAAATTGCCGTGCCAGGAGCATCCATTGTTTTTTTGAAAATTCCTTTCCGATGCCGTAAGTAGATAATTTATCATGACCGAATTTTAAAACTTTCCGGGCAGTTGAGCCGCGTAACACATCAATGATATGGCCCATTCCAAACATCTCACCGGTCCGCTTAACACATGACAAGAATTTCTGGGCCGGTATGGTAAGGTCGGTAAGTTCTTTTTCTCCTGACAGACAGTTGTCGCACATATTACATTTTTCAATGGAATATTCTTCACCAAAATAATTGAGCAGCGGGATGCGCCGGCAGTCATCAGTTTCAACAAAGCGCAAAAATGCATTGAGGTGGACGTGCGCCACCCGTTTTTCATGCTCGTTTTTCTTGTTGATAAAATGCGTTATTTTATGAATGTCGGCATAACTGAACAACAGCATACAATGGGCCGGCAACCCGTCTCGTCCGGCTCTGCCGATTTCCTGATAATAACTTTCCATATTCTTCGGCATATCAAAATGAACAACAAATCGAACATTCGGCTTGTTGATTCCCATGCCGAAAGCGATGGTCGCCACAATAATCTGTACATCGTCCCTGATAAACAGGTTCTGGTTTTGTTTTCGATCTGTTTCGGACAGACCGGCATGATACGGGCGTACTGAAAATCCTTCATCTTTTAGAACGGTATAAAGATCATCTACCTGCCGGCGGGTAAAACAGTATATGATCCCGGATTGCCCCGGAAATTTGCGGATAAACTCAATGATTTGATCCAAGGGATTGTTTTTGGAAACAATTTGAAGAAACAGATTTTCTCGATTGAAACCGGCAACATATTCACCGGAGTCTTCAAAGTTGAGACTGGATTTAATGTCTTTTCGTACCCTCGGGGTTGCCGTAGCCGTCAGTGCAATATAAACCGCTTTGGAAAAACGCAATCTGACATCCACCAACTGCCGGTATTCAGGACGAAAATCATGTCCCCATGCGGATATGCAATGGGCCTCGTCAATGGCAAGGCAATCCACGGGTACAGATGAAAGCATCTCTAATACACTCGATTTCAACAAGGATTCCGGGGCCAGGTAAAGTAATTTCACTTTGCCTTTTTTAATGAGCTCTACATTCCGGCGATACTCATTAGGCGTCAGTGAGCTGTTTAACAGTACCGCTGAAACCCCTGATTCCATCAACTGCTCCACTTGATCCTTCATCAGTGAAATCAGCGGCGAAACAACAATGGTCAATCCTTTAAAGATAAGGGCTGGAATCTGGTAGCAGAGCGATTTTCCGCCGCCCGTCGGCATGATAACCAGCGTGTCATTTTTCCGCAGTATGTTTTCAATGACATCTTCCTGCAAAGAGATGAACCCGTCATACCCAAATACAGTTTTAAGAATTTTTTTTGCCTGATCAATCATGGTCCCCATAAAAGGATGAAAGAGCAAATGCGTTTCAACCAAGGATAACTGTCTCTATTTGATCCACAACCTTGAAATACTTATCTCTTGTCAGCAGTGTTCCTCCGACTTCCATACAGGATGCCGCAATCCATACATCATTTATTGGTATTTTGATGCCCTTTTTTTGTAACGATAAATATATAATGGCGTATTTTCTGGCAACATCCGCATTCACATTAATGATTTCTACTCTTAAACGACCGATAAACTGGTGCAGTTTTTTCTCGTTAAATTGTTGCCGACTACCTTTCATAAACCCAAAATAGAGTTCTCCGAGAACTACTGAGGGCAAAAAAATGAATTCGCCATAAGTCGCCATAAAATCAACTGTTTGAGGCAGTCCTTCAGCATAGTCACTGTAAATATTAGTATCCAGTACAAGTTTCAAACCCAATCCCCATCATTTATTTGGCTGAAAACCTCGGTTGCTTTTCTTAATTCCTCTGCTTCGTCTTTGGAAAGCCAACCTGCAAGTTCCCGGATCACATCTTCGCGATTCTTTACCAAGCCCAATTTTTCATCCACAGCATCTATAATATATGCCGATTTTGTTTTCCCTGCTTTTACGGCGGCTTTTTTAATCATCTCTTCCTTTTTTGATGGTATCCTTAAGCTTAAAGGCATAGGCTCACCCCTCCTGTTTGTGTATCGCATTTTTTATATATGTATCTCAAAGTGTTGGTTTTGTCAACAAATAAATGTTGCCACCGATACCTCAGGCCCAGAAACGGAAAAGGCGCGTACATATCCAAAATTGTGTGTACAGGCATTCCAAGTGCGGGCACGGATCAGTTTTAAGGAAGCACAACATGTTGTACTGGCAAAAAATGGGAAATAGTGAGGTATATCTATTGGATTCTATTCTGAAATCAGGTCCGGAAACCAATACGTGGAGGTTGCCGCAGAAAACGCCAGGCGAACGGGGGCCTTCGGGGTGTCGGACACCAGTAGCCCCTCATCGGTGAGCTGGCGCAAAACCTGACGGGCGGTTCTTTCGCCAAGGCCGGTGATACGGGCTGCCTCGCCCCGGGCAAACTCGCCGGCCAAAAACGCCTTGCGCAGAAGGAAAAACGCTTCGGACTTGATCGGCAAAACGCCGGGGACCATCTTCTGGTTCCGAAGTTCGATGTAGCCCCGAAGCCGGTCCAACATGCCGTTGATATCCAAGAGGGTTCCCATGAATGTGATCTGATCCATGCAGGTTTCCAGAAAAAAGCGGCAAAACCGGTCAAGGCCTCGCTGGGTCAGGTGCCCGCGGCCGTTCACATCCCCCTGTCTGGGGACGTCGGCATTCGCCAGATTTTGAACGTAGTTGTTCCGATACCGGGCAAATCCCCGGCTGATCGTCCAAAGGCCGTAGCCGTCCATATCCGAATGAATCAGATAGCAGCCGGTAAAAAGCCGGGTCACTCGGCCGTTTCCGTCCAAAAACGGATGTATCCAGGCAAGCCGATGATGAGAAGCGGCCGCAGCAAGCAGCCGGTCAGTTCCCCGGTGGGATTCAGGAGCGTAGACCTCAACAAACCTTTCCATGAGCCAGGCAATCTCTTCCGGGCCCGGTGGAATGTGCCGGCCGACCTTTACGGTGGATTGTCGAAAATGGCCGGGTACTACTTCCTGCTCTTCGCCGGTTTCTTCGTTTCGAACGATCCAAAGCTCTTTGGGAAGCCGCTCATAAAAAAGCCGGTGGATCAGGCAAATAAAGTCAGAGGTGCAAACCCGGATTTCGCTGGTTTCACTTTTTGCCTCGATGATTTTTTGCACCTCGACATGAACCCGGGCCTCAATCTGCCGGTTGCGGACGGCCGGTTCTGCTGCGTAGTCGTCGTTGATGGCTCGCTCGATGTCGACCGGGTGGGTGTAATGACCTTCAATTAGGTTCGAATAATAGCTGTTGGTCAGCCGTAAAAACTCGACCAGCGCCTTACGGGTTGTCGGATGCAACCGACCGCTCAAGGACGCGGACTTGCGGTAGACGTCCAGCGCAAGGTCGGAAAGATCCCCGCTGGCCTCGGGCATCTGGGGGGTCATTTTATGAGCCGGATGAAACATTTTGCCGATTTTTTTGCCGATTTATATTTTTTTTAATTATCAGTATTGATGAACTCAGAAAAAGTCAAAAAACCGTCATGCCGGACTTGATCCGGCATCCAGAAGTAATTGAATTTACTGGATTCCGGCTTTCGCCGGAATGACGACAAAAGCGAATTCCCGACTTTTTACGAAGCCGTCAGTATTAATACAGAAAATTAATATTAAGTCAAGCAAAAGCAATTTTTCTGCCGATCTTTTTGCCGACTTAATCCCTACCGGCATCGGATAACGGAATGCATGGGAATCAGTAATGGTACGAAGCTGAGCGATAGTTGGTGACGTCCTTGATTAATTTGACTTATGTTTATCTAACCGGTAAAGAGTTTTGGCAATTGCAGAAGCAGACACACCCAAATGACGGCCTGTTTCAGTCAGTGAAAGCCCCCATTCTTCAACAAGTGTTTTTGCCAGTTGAGATCTGACCAACACAACTTTTTGACGCCGACTTCCTGATTTCAACGCCTCGATACTAACATTTTCCTTCTTGCATACTTTTTCAATATGCGAAGCAGTGCGTTGCAAACGCTCATGGGCGGAAAACTGCTCTTTTCTTGTCTGATCTGACTGTTTGATAAGCTGCTTGACAAATTCACCACTACCCAAAATTCGCTCATCTGCCTTCTCACGTATCCC
>JAUWLP010000177.1 GCA_030613575.1 Desulfobacteraceae bacterium | reverse complement strand
TATATTATATGAGGTGGCTATGCTTGAAAAGGCGTTAATAGGAAGCAAGAGATACTATGGATGGATGGCGGCGCTCCTTGCCGTTATCAGCGTTGGTTTTGTCTGTTATCTGTGGCAGTTTAGTTTCGGTCTGGGAATTACGGGCATGAGCAGGGATGTATCCTGGGGGTTTTACATTGCCCAGTTCACATTTCTTGTCGGTGTGGCTGCATCGGCGGTAATGGTGGTTCTCCCTTACTATCTGCATGACTATAAAGCATTTGGCAGGATTACCATTCTGGGAGAATTTTTAGCGGTCGCTTCGGTGACCATGTGTATCCTGTTTATTTTTGTGGATCTGGGCCAGCCCATAAGGGTTATGAATGTGCTTTTGCACCCCACACCCAATTCGATTCTTTTCTGGGATATGATCGTTTTAAACGGGTATCTTTTACTGAACATCGTTATCGCCTGGAAGGTGCTGGAAGCAGAACGCAACAATGTTGCCCCTGCGGTCTGGTTAAAACCGTTCATATACATTTCGATCCCTTGGGCAGTCAGTATCCATACGGTAACGGCATATCTTTACTGTGGTCTTCCGGGCAGAGGTTTCTGGCTGACCGCCATTTTGGCGCCCCGCTTTCTTTCTTCGGCCTTTGCTGCAGGTCCGGCGCTTTTAATCCTGTTGTGCATGATTGTCAGGAAATTTACCAAGTTTGATCCGGGCAAGGAACAGATCCAGTCTCTTGCCAAAGTCGTGGCATATGCAATCACCATCAATGTTTTCTTTTTTCTGTGTGAGGTTTTTGTGGTATTTTACAGCAGGATACCGGAACATATGGATCACTTCAAGTACCTTTTTGTCGGACTGCACGGAAAGGGTGTTCTGGTGCCCTGGATGTGGACATCCATGATACTGATGGTGGTATCGATTATTTTGCTTGTTAATCCTGCAACTCGAAAAAATGAGACAGTTCTGGCCGTAGCCTGTATAACTACGTTTGTCGGCACCTGGATTGACAAAGGACTTGGAATGATTTCAGGCGGGTTTGTACCCAACCCTCTGCATCATGTTAACGAATATGTACCCACAATACCTGAAGTTCTTATTGCCCTCGGGATATGGGCCATAGGCTTTCTGGTATTGACTGTCCTGTACAAAATCTGCGTAACAATCAAAGAAGAAATTGCAGGATTAGCATAAACTGTCTTTGACAGTTTTTCAGAGGGGTTCATCCGCAGGATGAGCCCCTTTTTTTCTTGACATTCCTTCACTAACTATTATAAATGCTTTTCACATTGCGTAATAAGAAATTGCGTGTTTAGTTTAACATCCCCATTTTAAAGTTGATGGCGTCGCAAAAAGTCCGATTTAGACGGTTTCGTAAAAAGTTCAAATTCAAGGCGTGCAAATTTTGTAATCATGAGGTGTACTTATCGTACGTTGAATGATTGCAAAATGCAGCACAACGCAGAAGTTGGGCTTTTTACGAGACCGTCAAAGTTAACTGTAAAAATTAAAACAGCCAGGAAGGCTTAAATGGATTGAAATCCAGTAAGTATTCCTGGTTTTTTTTGTTTACGGGTGAAAAAATGCATATATCCGAGGGAGTATTATCCGCACCGGTGCTTGTCACGGGTGCGGCCCTGGCCGTGACCGGGATCTCAGTGGGTCTGAAAAAAATGGATTACGAAAAGATTCCGCAGGTGGCGGTCCTGTCGGCCGCTTTTTTTGTAGCCTCTTTGATCCATGTGCCAATGGGTCCATCCAGTGTTCACCTCATCCTCAATGGTATAAACGGACTCCTGCTGAGCTGGCTCTGTTTTCCTTCAATCCTGATCGCCCTGGCACTTCAGGCAATCCTCTTCCAGTTTGGAGGAATCACTGTGCTTGGCGTTAATACAATAACCATGGCCCTGCCTGCTGTGATCGGTTACTATCTTTTCGGCAGACTTATAAAAGAAAAAAACAGGCTTTTGAGTTTGGCCGCCGCCTTTGCCTGTGGATTTTTCTCTGTTTTCCTTTCGGGTATTCTTGTGGCAGGTGCTTTGTTGTCTACAGGGGAATCATTTATATCAGCGGCAAAACTAATTTTATTGGCACATATACCCGTAATGATTATTGAAGGAATCATTACGATGTTTTGCGTGGCATTTTTGAAGAAGGTTAAACCCGAACTTCTGGAAGGTGTTTATGAAAAAAGGTAATAATATCCGGTTCTCCTTTATTATTCTTTTTTTAACCTCTATCATCCTAACAGGCAGCAATGTTCCTGCCCTTGCCCATAAGGTAATTATTTTTGCCTGGGTTGAGGGAGACACTGTTTTCACCGAGAGTAAGTTTAGCGGAGGGAAAAAGGCCATTAATGCCCGGGTTGAAATATTTGATAAAGACGGCAAAAAACTTTTGGAGGGAAAAACAGATAACAAAGGGGAATTTTCTTTTAAAATACCCAAACTAACTGATCTAAGGATCGTCCTTAATGCCGGTATGGGCCATAAAGCAAAGTGGACGGTCCCGGAATCAGAGATTCGCGAAGCAGGGAATATTTTGGAGAAAAAAAGTGCTGTTGAGCCTTCCGGGCCAACAACTGTCGGATTAAGCAAAGAAGAGGTCAAGAAGATTATTGAAGATTCCCTGGATAAGAAACTCAGGCCAATTGTCAGGATGATAACCGAATCCAAGAATACTAAGCCCTCTCTCACCGAAATAATCGGGGGCATAGGCTATATCTTCGGACTCATGGGAGTCGCGCTATATTTTAAAAACAGAAGGAAAAAACGTTAGTTCCTTAAAACTGAATTTTGCGCTTTTTGTGGCAAAAAAAATGCTTAGCCAATTAAGTGTGAAGTGATCTAAAGTGATCTAAAGTGCCTAAAGTTAAGGAATACTGCCAAATTTTATAGAAGCCGGAGCATAGCGACTCCTTAACTTTAGCTCACTTCAAACTTTAGTTCACTTTAGTCACTTTTCCGGTTTGTCCGGGTTGAGGTTTAGAAATTCAAAATGATTGAAGAACAATTCGCCACAGGCAACTCAATTATTCATGGTCTGGATCCAAGGGTTAAAATTATCGTAGTTGCACTTTTTTCTGTGATTGTTGCCATATCAAGCAGATTCTTAGCACTGCTTCCCGCATTGGCCATATCGCTATTTCTTGTGGCCATGGCAAAACTTCCGATAAAAAAAGTTTTCTACAGGTTATTATTAGTCAATGGATTAATCCTTTTCCTTTGGTTCGTTCTTCCGTTTACATACAAAGGCCAGGAATTGTTTGCCATAGGGCCGTTTATCGCAACCAAAGAAGGGATATTGCTTGCGAGTCAAATTACGGTCAAAAGCAATTCTATTCTTTTGTCCATGATTGCTCTTTTGTCCACAACACCGATTTTTTCACTGGGCCATGCCATGGGACAACTTTATTTTCCGGATAAAATAACACACCTTTTTTTGTTTACTTTCCGCTATATCCATGTAATTTATAAGGAGTATCGCAGGCTGATAAACGCGATGAAGATGCGTGGTTTTGTCCCTCGAACAAATATGCACACCTACAAGAGTTATGCCTATCTTGTGGGAATGCTACTGGTCAAAAGCTATGACAGGGCGGAAAGAATTCACAAGGCTATGCGTTGCAGAGGATTTAACAACAAGTATCATTCATTAACACAATTTTCACTCAAAATGGAAGACATCTTCTGTCTGTCCCTGATGTCGGCTGTAATTTCAGGATTGGCGGTTTTACAATGGGTAGTAACAACCTGATCATTAATTTAACAGGGTTATCATTTTCATATTCGGCAGATAAACCCGTACTTGATAACCTGAGTTTTCATCTCCACGGCGGGGACCGGATCGGTCTCGTGGGACCAAACGGCAGCGGTAAAACCACGCTTTTTCATATTATCCTGGGTCTGTTAAAACCCTGTTCAGGCACCGTTGAACTTTTCGGCAAGCAGGCAAATCAGGAAAAAGATTTTAGGGAGGCCAGAAAAAGGATAGGACTCCTTTTTCAAGACCCTGATGACCAATTATTCAGTCCCACGGTCCTCGAAGATATAGCCTTTGGCCCACTGAATCTGGGAAAATCGCCGGAAGAGGCAAGAAACATTGCCTTGAAAACACTTGATAAGCTTGATCTTTCCGGCTTTGAGGACAGGATAACCTACAAGCTTTCAGGGGGTGAAAAAAGGCTTGTCTCTCTGGCTACGGTCCTTGCCATGGACCCGGAGGTACTTCTTCTTGACGAACCTACCAATGGACTGGATGAAGAAACAGAAGAGAAAATAACAAATATTTTAAGAAAATTAGAGCTATCCTACATTTTTATCTCTCACAATTTTGATTTCCTCTCAAAAACCACGGATAGGATATATGCGATGGTAAAGGGAAAGATTTCCTCTGATGAGGCCATGGCCCCCCACTCCCATACTCATATCCATAAATCCGGCAGGATACCTCACAAGCACAAATCTTGAGTCATTATATAAGGTGTCCTGGCGCAAATACGCCAAGACACCGGTGTTGTAACTTTCTTAAAACTCAACAGCAAGCTGTGTAGTAATCAGATCCCTTTGGTCATCATTCTCGAATTCTCCATGAAGATATTCGAGAGCCAGTGATGTATTCTCAAACAGGCCATACGTGAGTGCCACGCCATACTGATCTTCGGGAAGAAAATCACCTAAGTCATCGCCGCCTTCATATTTGACGGCAACTTCGAGCCGATCCGTCGCTGCATACGCAAGTTCAAAATTCCACGTCTCGGGCTGAAATTCCTTTCCACCGTCAAATGACAATTCGTTCGCTTCAAATTCATCAAGGGCCCCTAAATATTCACACTCAAGGAAGAGTTTATCCATAAAAGATATGCTTAAAAATGCGTTAAATCCACCCACATAGTCTTTAATCTGGCCGGGAGTCTCTCCCTCAAGGCCGTCACTATCCGCAATATTGCTGATGTAAGATAGCCCGCCGGCAATGCCGAAATTCGA
>JAUWLP010000112.1 GCA_030613575.1 Desulfobacteraceae bacterium | reverse complement strand
AAATTGCCAAAGGGTTTTAGATTGACCGTCATTGGTTTTATTGATATGTATTTATTGAGTTGAAGGAGTGCTGACACCAGTTTTCCTTACTCAAAGCCTCCGCTGAATCCCATTAAACAGGCTTCTTCCATTTCGGCGGAGGCTTTTTTATATCTGATCAGCACCTTAAAATCAACAGTTTATTGTAACCGTTCACAGGTTCACGGGTTTAAAGGTTCAAGGTTCAAGGTTCAATAAATAATGGTTAATAATCAATGGTTAACAATTAATAATTAACAATTGATTATTGATTATTAGTTCAGGGTTCAACTGTTAATGTAGTTAGTGCCTCCGCCTCCGCGAACGAGCTTGAGTATAACCGTAACACAGTCCGGCAAGGATGACAATTTTTGTCATTTCTTTTGTTGATTTTGTCATAAAATATCGGGATTAAATGATTTTTTAGTTGATATATTCCATTAATATAATTATATTATTTTCTGATTAACCGATTCGGCCTGTTTTTTGCATACAAGAAAGGATGGCAGAAGTTTTCTACCATCCGATCCCAATATCTGATATAGAATTTAGCTCGCTCTGCTCGCAATTGGAATGTTGGAATATATGTGGGGCAAAAAGACGATGCCTCAATAAATTACTTTGTTTACAGTAAGTTGTAAAATTTTCGAGACGTTCAATTATGTATCACGACCCTAAAATAAATAAAGAGATTTTATATAAAATCTTTATCTCTATTGTTTTAGGTTTAATAGGGTTTTGTCTGAGCTTGCACCCGTTTGTTTTTTTACTCCCACCATACAAAATTAGCTTAATGGTGGGATTGGTGTTCCCAATGATCGTATCTCTTAAGTGGGGCTGGAGATATGGACTGCTTTCCGCCATATTCGGTTTGGGCTTTAAGACAATGTGGATTAAAGGTGGGTGGGAATCTGTTGTTACAGTTTCGATGTTTATACTCTGGATCGTATGGCACGGATGGTGTGCAAAAAGATCCAGAAACACCGGAGAGAAAAAATGGCATCACTATCTATCCGAAATTCCGTTTCGATTATTTAATACCATAATATTATATACAATATTTAGATGGATATTTCAATTTAACCCGCCCCCGTGGGCGCCTGAAATGGCCATCACAGCAATCCCTTTGACCTTTGTAAATCTTGCAGCCATAGAAGCCGCAGTTAATGGTTATCTCATCTTATTGCTTTCGGATGTTTTGATAATTTTCGGACCTATTAGAAAATTATTTAGGCTAAAAGAGGTTAAAGAACAAAAGAGATCAAACTATTTTCTTGGTGCTGCTGTTTTAATCGGTTGTTTTTTTTGGGTAATTGATGGTGCTTTTAGTTTAATATTCCGGGATTTTTCTAATTCCATAACTCCCCGGGGGACTGAAAGTCTTCTTGATTTAATCGTTTTTCAAGTTCCGCCATATGCCTTGTTTGAGCGACTCTCTTTTTTTATTGCTCTGTTAACAGGGGTGATATTATCGACAAGATATATGAACAAATATTCATCATCTGAAAAACTTCTTAAAAAGATTGTAAAGATTTCGCCTTATCCCATAACTGTGGTGAATTCCGGCGGACGTGTTGAGTACATAAATCCCGAATTTGTTGAAAGCTTTGGTTACCAGCTTGAAGATATACCCACCGTTACAGAGTGGTATAATAAGATTTTTCCCAATATTTTTGACCGGCGAGATTTTATTGCCCACTGGAAAGACGACATGTACAAGGCAAAAAAGTTAAACACGGAACCTCGTATGTTTAATGTAACAAACAAGAACGGAAATATAGAAAATATTATCTTCAGGCAGGTTATCCTTGAAGAAGAAAAGGAATATATCATTTGTGAAAATGTCAGTGAACGCATACTCGCAGAGAAGAGATTTCGCAGGCTTAATGAAGAACTTGAGCAGCGAGTTAAGAAACGGACCGCTCAGCTTGAAGCTACCAATAAGGAACTGGAAGCATTCTCTTATTCGGTTTCACACGATCTAAGGGCGCCTCTTCGCAGTATAGACGGATTTAGTATGGCCTTGTTGGAAGAATATAATGACCAGCTGGATGTAGAAGGAAAAGATTGCCTGAAAAGGGTACGTTCTGCGAGCCAACGCATGGGACAGATTATTGACGATCTACTTTCCCTCTCAAGGATATCGCGTTGTGAACTGCATAAAGAAGAAGTCAATTTAAGTGAAATGGCAGAAAGAATAATTTCAAAACTTCAAGAAAGAGCACCGGATCGCAAGGTAGATATTGTTATCGGCCATAAGGTGACCGCAATTTGCGATTCCAACCTGATTGAGGTTGTGCTTGAGAACCTGCTGGGCAATGCATGGAAGTTCATATCCAGGCAAGAAAAACCGTGGATAGTGTTCGATACAGTTTTGCAAGATAATGAGCTTGTCTATTGCGTTCGAGACAATGGCGCAGGATTTGACATGGCTTATGCCGGCAAATTGTTTGGAGCCTTCCAGCGCTTGCACAAAGATACCGATTTTGAAGGTTACGGCATCGGCCTTGCTACGGTGATGCGCATCATTAACCGTCACGAAGGCCGTATCTGGGCCGAGGGATATGTAAATCGTGGTGCTAGTTTTTATTTTGTGCTTTAATTTTTTACGAGACCATCAATATTTGGAAGGGATAAAATGAACAAAAAAATAATACTATTGGTTGAAGACAATCCCGACGATGAACTATTGGCCATTCGCGCTCTTAAAAAAAATAATATTTCGAACGAGGTGGTGGTTGCAAGGGATGGTGTCGAAGCGCTTGACTATCTGTTCGGTACCGGGGCCCATGCCGGCCGAGACATGAGTGTGATGCCCCAGATCATACTGCTCGATTTGAAGCTGCCGAAAATAGATGGTTTGGAAGTATTAAGGCGTCTTCGTAATGATGAACGGACCAAACTGCTCCCTGTAGTTGTTCTTACTTCGTCCAGGGAGGAACAGGATTTAACTGAAAGTTACAGTTTGGGGGCCAACAGCTATATTCGCAAACCTGTCAACTTTGCCCAGTTTACCGAAGCTATCCGGCAACTCGGTTTGTACTGGCTGGTTTTGAACGAATCCCCACCTATATAAGGAGTGTTTTATGGATAAACCAATCCGTGTATTGATTGTTGATGATTCTGAAGACGATGGCTTGCTGCTTCTGAGGAAGTTGAAGAAAGGAGGCTATAGCCCCACTTACGAGCAGGTGGATACGGCTGAAGCTATGAGCAAAGCCCTGGATAAACAGACATGGGATGTAATCCTGTGCGATAATGCTATGCCCGGTTTTAATGCATTTTCCGCCCTGGAGCTTTATAAGGATAAAGGGCTCGATCTGCCGTTCATCATCGTATCAGGCACTATTGCAGATAAAACCGCTGTTGCGGCCATGAAGACCGGTGTGCACGATTACATCATGAAAGACAATCTTGCGCGACTGAGCTCTGCTGTTGATCGGGAATTGCGCGAGGCCAAGAATCGACAGGAACGCAGAGAGTCCACTATCCAATTAAGAAAGAGCGAAGAGAAATATCGTACCCTCTTTGAAGACTCCAGAGATGCTATCTATCTTAACGACAAAGAAGGTGGGTTGATTGATTTTAACCGGTCGACGTTGGATCTCTTCGGGTATTCCGGAGAAGAGATGTCAGGGATTAATACAAAGTCCGTCTTTGTGAACCCTGATGAATATGAAAGGTTGCAGGATGAGATAGCACAAAAAGGATCTGTCAGGGAGTTTGAGGTAAAGCTGCGCAAGAAAGACGGTACTGAAATGGATTGTTTGATCACGTCCACGGTTCGGCTGGCAAGAGATAAAAGTATAATAGGATACCAGGGCATAGTTCGAGATATCAGTGAGCTGGCGTCAAACCGTAAACAACTTGAAAAGACCCTGAAGGAATTGAGAAAAGCATTAGGGGGAACCGTTGAAGCCATGGCATTGACAGTCGAAACCAGAGATCCTTATACCGCCGGTCACCAGCGTCGTGTCAGCAATCTTGCTCGTGCCATAGCCACAGAAATGGGAGTTTCAGAAGATCAGATTCAAGGAATCCGACTGGCAGGAGTAATCCATGACGTCGGTAAAATATCGGTACCCGGAGAAATTCTCAGTAAGCCGGGCAGAATAGGTACAAACGAATTTGGGATAATTAAAGAACATCCCCAGGTGGGTTATAATATATTGAAGACGGTAGATTTCCCATGGCCAATTGCACAAATTGTACTACAGCATCACGAAAGGATGGACGGTTCCGGATATCCCGATGGTATTTCAGGTGATAATATTTTGATCGAAGCAAGGATACTGGCAGTGGCTGATGTGGTTGAGGCTATGGCTTCTCATCGGCCTTACCGGCCAGCTCTTGGAATCGATATTGCGTTAAGGGAGATTTCAAAGAATCGTGTTTCCTTTTATGATTCCAAGGTGGTCGATGCCTGCTTGAGGCTATTTAACGAGAAGGGTTATCGTTTATAGTTGACGGCTTCGTAAAAAGTCCAACTTCTGCGTTGCGCTGCATCCTTCGTCATTGCGGCGTACTTGAAGTACGTCGAGGGCGGAAACCCGCGGAGAACGCCGCTCATCGGAAAAATAGCCATTTATGGATGGAAACTAGTTAACAATATTTTACTGTGCCCCGGCTTGAATCTCTTCAAGGGTCTTTTGATAAACGGCGCTTAATGGACCGCCAAGAGAGACCGCTTTTTTGGCAGCTTCCAGCGCTTCCTGCTTTTGTCCCTGATCCCATAAAATTTGTGCTAAATTATTAAAAGCCGCACCTTCCTTGGGATGCAGATGTACGGTTTCTCTGAAGGCCGACTCGGCATCTTTTAATTTTCCGAGAGCATAATGGCAATTACCAATACCCATAAGGGCAGCCAGGCTTTGTGGCCAGCGTGTCAGCGCTGTTTTATATCCATGGATCGCGGCACGGAACTGGCGGGCCTTTTCAAGCCCCAGCACTGCTTCTAAGAATAAATCCTTCTTGGCCATGGAAGGAAGTTGCTCAGGTCGTAGAATTAAAAGCCCCCAGTAATTGCTGCGAGTCCAGGTGTTCTCAAAAACCCGGGAAGGCATGATCTTGCGGGCGGTGGTGCCGGAGCGAAGAATAACAAATTTCTTCGGCAAATCATAACCGACAACAACCGAATAGTGCCAGACAGGATACCAGGGAAGCCCGAGGTTTTGCAAAATGATCACCGGATGGCCGGCGGCCACTTCCGAGAATATGACATCCATTCCGATCGATATATAAGCGATTCTACCGTGACGGCGGGCGGAGCTTATTAGTGCGGTTTGAAGGCTTCCTTTTCGTGTGGAGGTGAAAACCTCATCTGTAAGGTCTCCAGGGGAAACAGGCAACCCGCTCCAGTTGAGTGCCATTGCAAGGGCCGCAGGACCGCACTGATGTGCCTTTTGGGGAAAAAACGGTACCGTCTTAAGCTCAAAGCGGGGTGGCAAATCACCCGCTTTTTGCAGCATTTCCCATTTTTTAAGACCGGCACATCCGGTCAGGCATATCAACAACAAACCGCCACACAATAGCAGGTATATACGGCGGGTTGCCATATTATTCTTAGTTTCGGTGTTTAACAAACGGAAAGACGTCGGTATAACCCGCAATATCTGTAAAGAGTAGTACCAAAAAGACGATCAAAGCAGTACCTACCAAAATGCCGAGCCCATCGCCACCGGCAGGAAGCTGATCCATTTTATCTGCAATTCGCATGATCTCAGCATCGGAAAGACTGTCGACACGGGCTTTGGCTTCGAGCGGGTTGATGCCATGTGCTATCATTGCCTCTTGTACATCCTTACGTTCCAGAAGATTGAGAATGTTTTCACGCGTATTTTGTGCCTGTGTAATTGCAAGTACAGTTTCTGTCTCGACCATCGACGCACAAACCGTTTGAAGAGGCATGGTCATAAACACCATGGCCAATATCATAAAAAAACTCACAGACCTGGCAAAACCCCGTTTTCGATGCATCTTACACCTCCAGCAGTTAACGTTTCGAAATATCTACCGCCCGTTGCAATCAATAACATGAGACCTTTACAAAACGCCCCTTTTTGCCCGATTTCTGCGTCAGGCTCAAATTTTAATCCTCGAAATACTCAATGTATTCCTGTGGTTAAAATTATCGCCTTCCTTGAACTTGAACAAAAATATGCATTTTTCAAAGGTCTCAACATTTATGGGAATATACCCTCTCGGACAATATGGAATATTGGAATAATGAAATATTGAAATGCTGATCTTAAAAGGATGCTATTCATCTATTTAATTCCTGTCAAGAGGAATTTTGACAGTCTCGTAAAAAGTCGCAATTGGACGGCAAAGTAAAAAGCTCCAAATTCAAGGCGTGCAAATTTTGTAATCATGAGGCGTACTTTTCGTACGTTAAATGATTACGAAATGCAGCACAACGCAGAAGTTGGACTTTTTACGAAGCCGTCAATTTTACTCTTTTTGAACTGAATGCCCCCTGTTTTGGTGGTGCTGCCGCCGCTTTTGATGACGCAGTTTTTTTAATGCCATCAGTTCCTGAAACCGTTTATACCCGACTATCTTTCTGATATTTACAAAAAACCGGAATCGCTCGGTGCCAAGTTTGGTCCTTTCTTTTTCAAGTCTTTTGTATTGTTTCAGAGCAGCGTCTTGATTCAAGGTCTTTTCCTCAATCAGAGTTTCGAGTTCAAATTGTTCTCTTTTAACATTACTTTTTAACTGAATGAGATTAAGACGGCTTTTATAAAACGCTTCATCCAGTTGCTCGATTTCCGCATCGGTCAGGTTCAATTCTTTGGCCACACGCGGAATGTGCCACCATTTTCCATGAGGCATATCCTGACTTAAAGCCAGGGCAGGCGGCAGAATAAACAACATCATTAAAATTCCAATCATAGCTTTGTTTAGCATTTTACAGCTCCTCTCTCCCATTTAGATAAAAACTGGGAATTGTTATCCTCTATAGATGGAACAATATAATACATAAAGTCATCTTCAAATTCTGTTTCAACTACAGCTAAAATATCCTGATATTCCTTGGGCAAAGCATTTTCCACGAGGATTTCAACCTCTGTCATAAACTGATGATCTTCATCCATTTCCTGTGACAGCATATCGCGGCCGAGATCAGGCTGATGGTAAAACCTTGCCGGTCGCCACAGAACCATCAGCACCAGAACCGTTGCTAATGCAATTCCCATTACAGGGCTCAAACGCCATCCACTCCAAAAAAAGGATCGGCTTTTCGTCTCGGGCAGGCGTATACTGCGAGTCGGCATTGGAGTCATTCGTTTTGCCGTACGGCTTAACTCACCTATACCCCGCTCAATTTTTATCTTTTCGCTGTTACACAGGGGGCAAGCCGCGAGGTGAGATTGAAACTTAAGATCAAGTTCCGATTCATCAACCAGCGCCATAAGGATCTGATCTTCGGTCAGGTGATTGTCTGTTGTATTGTTTTTATTGGTCATTGTAGTTTATACTCTAACAGTGAAAGTGCTAAGGAATCTTTTCTAAATTTTTTTAATGCCCGATAAAGATGCGTTTTAACGGTACTTTCCCCCTTCCCCATCGCTTCTGCTACCTCTTTAATACTCAGGTTGTCAAAGAATCTCAACAAAAAGACCTCTCGTTCCATTGGGGAAAGCTTTTTTAAAATTTTTCCGATCTGTCTCCAGAAATCCTGCCTTGCAAGATGTTCCAGCGCTTCGGGGTTATCATCCGTATCGGGGCCATGTTCCAGGTCGATGTCATGGGATGATGCCTTGAACATAGACCTGAATAGTCTCTTGCGATGAAAATCGCGGATCCTATTCAGTGCGATGCTGAACAACCAACTTCGAAAACTTTCCGCTGCTTTGAGCTTATGCAGGTTTTTAAATGCCTGCAGAAAAACATCCTGGGTCAGGTCATCAGCATCCATTCGAGAACGGGTCCTGTAATACACCATTCGAAAGATGGTGTTCTGGTATATATCCACAAGCTGATGAAAAGCGGTCCTGCTTCCTGCCCTGGCTCTTTTTACCAGTGAGATCGTTTGAGATGTAGTGCTCGACAGATCATTGACATCGGTTTGTTCCTGTGCCGATTGTGGCATAATATATTCATATTACCGTTTCACCGGGAATCTGTCCATGATTTTTCAAAGGTCTCACATAATCAGCCGTGCCCTAAATCGAACCGCTGAACCATTACCTGTTTCGATTCGTGTTTTTTATTCTTTAAGACGGCTGTGGCAATGGTTTTGTTTACAAAACAATAAAGATGGCTTCGTAAAAAGTCAGATTTTGATGGCAAAGTAAAAAGCTCCAAATTCAAGGCGCCCAAATTCCGAGGAATGAGACGTACTTATAGTACGTCGCAGTGACGAGGAATGCAGCGTAACGCAGAAGTTGGACTTTTTACTTTGCCATCAATAAAGGGATACCCATAATTATTCTATAGTAGTTGAATTTGCGAAAAAAGATTAAATAGTGCCCGAAAGAAAACTAGGATTTTTTGTTAAGATCAAGCCTCCAGCCCGTAGGGCCTACACCTCGGAGGGGAAGACGAAAATTTTAACCACCCCAGTACGATCTGCCGGACCTACGGGGCAGGCGCAGATATTAGCAAAAAAGACCGTTTTCGTTCAGGCACGAGTTAAAACTCAACAGCGAGTTGTGTGGTAATCAGATCCCTTTCGTTATCATTCTCGAATTCCCCATGGAGATATTCGAGAGACAGGGATGTATTCTCAAACAGGCCAAACGTGACTGCCGCGCCATACTGATCTTCGGGAAGAAAATCACCTAAGTCGTCCCCGCCCTCATACTTGACGGCAACTTCGAGCCGATCCGTTGCTGCATACGCAAGTTCGAAATTCCATGTCTCGGGCTGAAATTCCTTTCCGCCGTCAAATGACAATTCTCCGGCTTCAAATTCATCAAGGGCCCCGAGATATTCAAACTCAAGGAAGAATTTATCCATAAAAGATATGCTTAAAAATGCGTTAAATCCACCCACATAGTCTTTAATCTGGCCGGGAGTCTCTCCCTCAAGGCCGTCACTATCCGCAATATTGCTGATGTAAGATAGCCCGCCGGCAATGCCGAAATTCGA
>JAUWLP010000128.1 GCA_030613575.1 Desulfobacteraceae bacterium | reverse complement strand
AGATACACGAAAAGCCATATTCGAGGCGCGTTCGAAAAACATATATGCTCATGCCATAACCGTTAATTTTGCAGGAGATCCCAAGCTGGATGATCTTTATGGTAATGTTCACCACAATGTTATATCTGACGTTAGGGAACTTCCAGACAAACTTTTACGTATTTACAGCGGTCTGACCAGACATTAGCATAACATTGAACCTCTAAACCGTGAACAGTTACGATATTTGTTTCATTTCCAGAAAGTTGCTTTATTGACAATGCATTGATCAAGCATTAATGTGAGAGTTTAAACTTGATGTCCTCGTAAAAGTCTTTTACGAAGACATTATTTTAGCAAGGAATCGATATGAGACGAATTCATAACCGCGAAAAGGAACAGTTCAAAAAGCTTTTTGAGCAGGAGAATATTGACAATTTCGAAGATAGGTTCAAGATCCTGGAGGTTTTCCTAGAAACCGAACGTCATCTTGTCACCTCTGAACTGGTTCAGCTTCTTGATGAAAAAGGATATCGATTCTCTACGGATTTTGTTAGGGATACCATGAAGCTTATGTGTCGCTTCGGTTTCGCCCGAAAAATGAGGTTCAATAATGGACAAGTACGCTATGAACACAGGCACTTAGGTCAACATCATGATCATATGATCTGCACAAAATGTAGGAATATTTTTGAGTTTGAGAACGAAGAACTTGAAAACCTGCAGAGTCAGATTGCAGCGGATTATAATTTCCACATGCTTCGGCACAAGATGGAAATCTACGGTATCTGTTCCAAATGCCTTAAAGATCGCGTACAACTCATGTCGCTTGTTAATGCCAAACAGGGTGAACGGCTTGAAATCAAAGATTTTATCGGAGGTGCGACTGCACGCATGCGTTTATTATCCATGGGTTTGAGAATCGGAGACAAGATAGACGTTGTTACCAACCTCAACAGAGGGCAATTGGTGGTTGCCATAGATTATAAACGGTACGCCCTTGGGCGTGGCCTAGCAAAGAAGATACTGGTGGAGCCTATTAGAGGCTGAACAGGGAGATTGGTTCATGTTATTAAGCGAGATGAAAGAAAACCAGACTGCAAGAATAGTTCATGTAGGAGGTAACGGAGCACTACGTAGAAGGATACTTGAAATGGGGATCCTTAAAGGTTCCGAGGTTTATGTTGAAAAATATGCGCCCCTGAAAGATCCTATGGAGTTAATCGTAAAAGGGTATCATGTATCACTCCGGGTTGAGGAAGCTGCACGAATTTCTGTTGATAATGTAAAATAAAATTATCAATTTTGAAAAAAATATCGCATTCAGATAATCCATAATGACTCAAAAACGCCTTTCAATCGCTCTGGCAGGCAATCCTAACTCAGGAAAAACCACAATATTCAATAATATGACCGGCATCAGGCAAAAGGTCGGAAACTGGCCGGGGGTAACTGTTGAAAAAAAAGAAGGATATGTCAAAAAATACGGATATGATTTAAAAATTATTGATCTTCCCGGAACTTACAGTTTAACACCCTTTACCATAGAAGAGATTATTGCCCGTGACTTTGTTCTGGAAGAACGTCCGGATGTTGTGATCGATATCATCGACGCATCCAACCTGGAACGCAGCCTTTATCTTGCAACCCAGTTCAGGGAAATTGATTGCAAGGTGCTGTTCGCTCTAAACATGGCAGACGTTGCCCGCTCACGGGGATTCAAAATTGATGATAAAAAGCTTTCTGAACTTCTCGATGTGCCTGTAGTTTTTACAATCGGAAACAAAAACCAGGGCATTGATACACTTCTGAAAAAAGCCATAGAACTGGCAGAATCGAGTTATGAGATCCCTATAAAACGGAGAGTTAAATACAGCAAAGACATTGAAAACTCAATTTCCAGCATAGAGCACTTTCTTAGAAACTGGACTGAAGGGGCAATCCCTTACAACATCAGATGGACAGCCATAAAGCTCCTTGAAGACGACAAAATCGTTAAAAAACGTGTCCTCAGCAAGGCCGGAAAAAACAGCCAAAAGATTCTTCAAAAAGTCCAGATACACCGGGACTTTCTTGTGGACCGTTTCGATGACGATCCTGAAATCGTAATGACGGATGAGCGTTACGGATTCATAGCCGGAATCATCAGGGAAGTATTCACAACCTCTACAAAACAGCGTATCGATATCTCACGCAACATAGACCTTATTCTTACCAACCGGTTTGTCGGCTTCCCGATTTTTATTTTCTTTATCTGGGCCATGTTCCAGTTGACCTTTTCGCTGGGAGCTTATCCCATGGAATGGATCGACATCGGTGTTAACCTTCTTTCAAAATCCTTAGCCCATGTTCTCCCGAACAATCTTTTTAAGGATTTCCTTTTAAATGGCGTCATCGCAGGAGTTGGGAGCGTTGTCATCTTTCTGCCGAATATTTTAATTCTATTTTTTTGTATCGCACTTTTTGAAGATACAGGTTACATGTCCAGAGCGGCTTTTCTGATGGACAAGATCATGCACCTTATCGGACTTCACGGCAAATCTTTCATCCCTATGTTGATGGGGTTCGGGTGCACTGTTCCGGCTATTATGGCGTCCCGCACCCTTGAAAGTGAAAAGGACCGCATGCTCACTATCCTTATCACCCCTTTTATGTCATGTTCGGCAAAACTTCCGGTCTATATCGTACTTGCGGGTGCGTTCTTCAGTGCCAGAGCCGGGACCGTTATTTTCAGCTTATATCTTGCGGGGATTATACTTTCCATTATAACCGGTCGCCTTTTGCGGTCCACCCTTTTAAGAGGTGCTGATGCACCGTTTGTCATGGAACTGCCACCGTACAGGGCCCCTATGATAAAAAGCCTGCTGATTCATATGTGGGATCGAAGCAAGATCTTCTTAAGAAAGATGGGAGGTATTATCCTTGTCGGTTCGGTTGTTGTATGGACTCTTGCAGCGTTCCCTCATAACATACAGTATTCCTTGGACTATAACTCAGAAATCGCAAAGGTTAAGGCATCCTATGGTGCCGAAATTGAAACCGCCCATGAATTTGACAAAAAGCTGCTCGCAAAGAAACGAGACCATATTGTTGCAGAACTTATAAAAGCAAAGAAGGCTGAAAAGGCTGAAAAATCTTTTATGGGCAGTATAGGGAAAGTGCTTGCACCCATCTTTGCCCCCATCGGCATCGACTGGCGCGGCAGTGTGGCCCTTCTTACAGGTTTTGTTGCCAAAGAAATCGTTGTAAGTACCATGGGAATACTATATGCTACTGATGCAACGGACGATTCGGCAGCGCTCACAAACGCACTTTTATCTTCTGACATGACACCTCTCGGAGCTCTCGCAATGATGGTTTTTGTGCTTTTATATATGCCGTGTCTTGCAACAGTAGCGGCCATCAGACGTGAAACCGGTTCTTTTAAATGGATGATTTTCAGCGTTGTTTACAGTACGTTACTTGCGTGGGGTGTTGCCTTTTGCATATATCAGGGTGGGAAAATTTTAGTGACTTAAAATATGCCGCTTTTTCAACCAGCCTATATCGAAACCTCTAAAAAGGGATTACTTTCGGAAAAGATTGACAAGGCGTATGAAATTTTGAAATCATGCGCCCTTTGTCCCAGAAGATGTAGGGTAGATCGCCTGTCCGGTGAAACCGGTATATGCGAAACAGGTGATAAAGCATATGTTTCAAGCTTTAATTCTCACTTTGGAGAAGAGGATCCTCTGGTCGGTACCAATGGATCCGGCACAATTTTTTTTACCCACTGTAATCTTTTGTGCATCTTCTGCCAGAATTACGACATAAGCCACCTGGGTCATGGTGAACAGATATCGAATGAAAAGCTTGCCGGTATAATGCTGCAGTTGCAAAATGCGGGATGCCACAACATTAATTTCGTTACCCCATCCCATGTCGTGCCCCAGATCCTTTCCGCCGTTGAAATAGCAATTGATAGCGGTCTTTCGGTCCCCCTGGTTTATAACACTGGAGGTTACGACCGTGTTGAAACCCTGAAACTGCTTGAAGGTGTTTTTGATATCTATATGCCAGATTTCAAATTCTGGGATCCTGAAATTGCAAAGACCATTTGCAAAGCCGAAGATTACCCGGAGGTGGTCCGAAAGGCGCATGTTGAGATGCACCGGCAGGTAGGTGATCTTATTACTGATGAATCGGGTATTGCCAGGCGGGGGCTTTTGGTACGTCACCTTGTTTTACCCCATGGGCTTGCGGGAACGCGCGAAATAATGAGATTTATTGCAAATAAAATTTCATCGAACACCTATGTAAATATAATGCCTCAGTACAGGCCCTGCGGCAGAGCCGCAGAATTAAAGGAACTTTCTGATCACCTTTCACAAAAAGATTACAAAGAGGCCTTGCAGGCGGCAAGGGAAGAAGGGGTTGAACGACTCGACAGCCGAAAACGCAGGTTTATGTTTCCGTAATTTGTTTAGCCTGGATTTCTAATAAAGAATTCTATTGACTTTTTGTTCAATGATAGCTCAATTGTTAAATCTAAAAAGATAGGCTTGAAAAAATATGCAATGAAACCCTATGCATGGATAACATTTATTCTTCTGATGGTGTTTAGCAGCGTGGCTTCGGCTGAACGATTTGCCGTTGCGGTTTCGGTTGCCAATATACGTTCCGAACCTGGAAAAAATTCCGACATCTTATGGCAAATCGGGAAA
The DNA here is from genome assembly GCA_030613575.1 of Desulfobacteraceae bacterium. GTDB lineage: Bacteria > Desulfobacterota > Desulfobacteria > Desulfobacterales > UBA11574 > S5133MH16. The sequence continues at coordinate 3,223 of JAUWLP010000128.1, read as the reverse complement.
TATCATCCTCTTAATGTCTTCAAAAAGTCCGGTTCATGGTATCATTTTCGAGATTTTGAGGGAGATGAGGGGTGGATCCATAAATCACTTGTACGTAAAATTCCATCAATTATTACAAAAAAAGAAAAATGTAATATTCGATCGGGTCCGGGCACCGGTTTTACGATATTGTTCACGGTTGAAAAGGGAATTCCGTTTAAGGTTATAAAACGCAAAAGGAGTTGGATTTATATTCAGCATGCTGATGGAGACAAGGGTTGGATCCATAAGTCCCTGGTCTGGTAAGACGGCTAACTTGATAGTATAGGAATTTTCTTGTTTCAAGCAGCGAAGCCGCGATATATAAAATCGAGAATCGATTATATGACTTGATACAAAAGATGAAATAATGTTTGCCGGTCAGAAATATAAACACAGAAAGCTTGTCGTGGGAATCGGATCGGCTCTTGTCGATATACTTGCCCGTGAAGACGATGAATTTCTGCAGAAAACCGGTGCGATAAAGGGCGGGATGAAATATGTTGACAAAGAGTTCATAGAGCTGACAATGTCACAAGCGTCCAAGAAACCGACTATGGTTCCGGGTGGTTCTGCCTGCAACACGGTTATTGGTATCGGTAAGCTCGGTGGACATGCCCGCTTTGTCGGCAAAAGAGGCAAAGGTAAAATAGGAGAGTTTTTTGAAAAAAATTTAAGAAAAAACAATGTCGATCCGGTGCTTTTTACATCACCTTCATTTACCGGAAGGGTCCTTTCCATTATCACGCACGATGCACAGCGTTCCATGTTTACATTCCTTGGTGCATCTTCAGAAATACAACCCGAAGAAATCACTAAAAAATGCTTTGAAAATGCGGCAATTGTTCATATCGAAGGATATCTTATGTTTAACGAGGATTTGATACTCGCCGCCTTAAACGCCGCGAAAGATGCCGGAGCACTGGTATCTCTTGACCTTGCCAGTTTTACGGTTGTTGAGGAGTCAAAAGTTCTTCTTAAAAAAATTGTAAAGGATTTTGTTGATATTCTGCTGGCCAATGAGGATGAAGCGCTGGCATTTATAGGATACTCGGATGAAATAAGAGCGGCCGGCGCTCTTTCGGCAAACACGCATATTGCGGTACTTAAGGTGGGGGAACGGGGAAGTTACATTGCCCATGCCGGTAAAATCATAAAGATTGAACCAATGGTTACCGCCACTGCTGTTGATACCACAGGAGCCGGGGACCTATGGGCATCGGGTTTTCTTTTTGGGCTGGTTAACGGCTATAGTCTTGAAAAATGCGGTAAACTCGGCTCAGCATGTGGTTATGAAGTGTGTCAGGTAGTGGGAGCAAACATCCCGGAAGAAGGATGGCAGAGAATAAAAAAATATTGGAGGAATCATGGCAAAAAAAAGGGTGTCCCGATCTCGGAAAAGAGACCTGAATGAACCTGATGAGTTTATAACCTTCTGGACAAAAATATTTAAATGGATCTCAGAATATAAGCTGTTATTTTCAAGCGCTTTGGGGGTTATGATAGCCATTATTATCGTCATTATTGGGATAGTGTACTTTATAAAAAAATCTGAAGATAAAGCCTTTGCTTTGTTTCAGCGGGGAATCACCAACTACCAGACAGAATTGAAAAATAACACGCCGGAAAAAGCTTTTCTTAGTGCGGAAAAGGATTTTCAGCTTATTATGGAAAAATATTCAAATAGAGATGGAGGTAAACTGGCAGGTTTTATTTATGCGAATATATGTTACACAGCAAAAGATTATGACAAGGCGATAGAGTTTTATAATAAATCGCTACCGAATTTTAATGACGAGCTGTTTATTAAAGATTTAATTTTAAACGGACTGGGCTATGCTTATAAAGCTAAAAAGGATTTTAAAACCGCAGCCAAATATTTTGAAATCATTGCTTCATCGCCTGATTATACTATTAAAGACGAGGCGCTTTTCAATTTAGGAGAGATTTATGCCGCCATGGGTGATCATGATAAGAGCATAAATGCCTTTAAGGAGATCATATCTGATCATTCGGGCTCCATGTATATTGAGCTTGTAAAGGAAAGGGTAACGGGGTAGCTGCATTTCAAAAAATAATGACTAACCGGAACAATTCCGATTAGTCATTAAGGAAGAAAACAGATGAAAAAATTATTAGGTTGGAAATTAGTCATGCAATTTGCTTGCCAAAATATGGCATTTGGCCTGATAAATTCTTGACATATCGAATAATACATAAAATCTAACAGGTTACGCTAAAAAGTATTTAATATATCCCTCTCTATTTTCCCCATTACAATTTCCTGCAAATCCTAAATAGTTCATATTTTTGAACCATCTTGATAGACAAACCATGTAACCTACTATTTTGACAGAAAATAATCCCAAACCCTCATGGTTCAAATTTTTGAACTAGATTAGAGCCAATCCATGTAACCTACTATTTTGACTGGCAATAATCCAAATACGTCCCGGTTCAAATTTTTAACCTCAAAGATTATAGATATGTCAACTTAAAAAAACTTGTTCATTTTTAGTAAATATCCTGGGGTGTTAGCCTGAATTTCTATGTTAAAAGAAAAAAATCAGTGTTTTGAACCTGCATCCAATTTAAATTTTTTAATTTTCCAGTTGAGTCCGCTTTTACCGATACCGAGTAATTCTGCAGCCTGAGATTGAACATTATTTGTCAGTTGCAAAGCCCTATTAATCATTCTTTTCTCTATCATTGTAAGAACTTCATCTAATTTTGCATTTGCAGATATTCCTTCAATGTGCAACGTATTGTAAACATTTTCCTTAAATTCTTTGGGAAGATCTGATATCTTTATGTCGCTGCTTTGACACATAACCATTGCCCGTTCAATGACATTTTCCAGTTCACGAACATTTCCGGGCCAACTGTAATCGTAAAAAAGACGTTCGACCTCCTGATCAAGACCGGTTACAGGGACTGCAGATTTTAGTTCATCCCCATATTTATTTATAAAGTGGTCTACAAGCAGGAGAACATCCTCCTGGCGCTCCCTTAAAAGGGGGAGGACAATATGGACCACATTCAGCCGATAATAGAGGTCCTCCCTGAATCGTCCCTGTTCCATCTCTTCTTTGAAATTTTTGTTTGTAGCGGCACTAATACGCATATCGACCGCAATCGATCTAACGCGCCCACCCCTTTCGAGATAATTTTCCTGAACAATCCGGAAAAGTTTTTCATGAATGCT
>JAUWLP010000018.1 GCA_030613575.1 Desulfobacteraceae bacterium | reverse complement strand
AATGTTAAAATACTTCAGGAGATTCCGCCCAATCTTCCTAAAAAGATAGAATTTGATCATGAAAAAGCCCGAATCCTATTGGATCAGGGAATTAAAAAAAAGAATTCTCTTCTCACGGAAATCGAGTCCAAGGATCTGCTTTCAGCCTATGGCATTTCCGTGAATCTCACGAAAATAGCTGTCTCGGGTGCGGAAGCGGTGGAAAAAGCCCGGGAAGTAGGCTTTCCCGTGGTTATGAAGATCTGTTCCCGGGATATTATACACAAAACCAATGTCAATGGGGTTTTGCTCAATTTAAAAAATGAGTCTGATGTTGATGAAGCATATAAAAAGATCGTGACAAGTGCTCGATCCTTCAACCCTGAGGCTGAAATTGAAGGGGTAACCATTCAGACCACGCTCAGCCCGGAGTATGAACTCATTTTAGGATCCAAAAGAGATCGGGATTTCGGACCCGTGATTCTCTTTGGTATGGGAGGGATTATGGCCGAAGTTCTCAAAGATCGATCCATCGCTTTACCGCCGTTAAACCGCCTGTTGGCCAGAAGTCTTATGGAAAAAACCAAGGTCTATCGGCTGCTTAAAGGTTATCGAAACCATCCACCCGCCAATTTGACATTGCTTGAAGAAATTTTGATTCGTTTGTCCCAGCTCGTAACCGATTTTCCGGAAATCGAGGAACTGGACATCAACCCGCTTATGGTTACAAAAAACGATTTCTGTGCAGTTGATGCCCGCGTTCTTCTGAAGTCGACTGAGGTTCCGTCCCCCTTTCATCTGGTCATAAGTCCTTATCCCAGCCAGTATGAAGTCCGAATCGAACATGAAGAGGTGGGTGAATTATTCATCCGGCCCATAAAACCTGAGGATGCCCCGCTTTTGGTGCAGCTTTTTGAATCACTTTCCCCACAGAGTATTCTTTTTCGATTTTTCGGTCCCTTAAAGATGCTCCCGCATAGAATGCTCGCGCGCTTTACTCAAATAGACTATGACAGGGAAATTGCGCTGGTGGCGCTTTGCGGGCAGGAACCCAATGAAAAAATGTTGGGCGTTGCCCGCGTTATCACCGATGTTTACAACCGAAAACACGCAGAATTTTCCGTTATTGTCGGAGATCCCTGGCAGGGTAAAGGTATTGGGGCGGAACTGCTCAAGCGCTGTCTGTCAATTTCCAAAGAACGCGGGATTGAAAAAGTGGCGGGTATTGTTTTGCCTGAAAACACACAAATGTTGAAATTGGGGAAAAAGTTGGGTTTTAGCGCCAAAAAGGTTACGGGTGAAAGTGACTATAAGTTGAGCATAGATCTTACAACACTTTGATAACATAAAGGAGGTTATGACTAAAGATCCCTTCTCGGATCAGATTTTTAAGTTTAACCCACAATCTTTGAACCCCGAACCCGTGAAAAGTTACAATCAATGTCAGAAATCCTCACATCTTTACATACTGTAAAAAAACCTGACACAAAATCTTTTATTTTTAAAGAAATCAAATCCCCTCCTCAAAAATATATTTTAATATTATCAATTAGTTATAGTATGTCTCGCTTGTATCCCTTGTTGGCATAGGTCTTGCTCTTAAAGATCATACATTATTTTTGACCTAAATCCTGCATACTTGCAGCTCAGGGAAACTCGGCGCTTGTAGAATTTAGGTGCAACATAAAACTTAATCGATTCGTCTTTGGACGGATTTATCAAAGATGACGGGTGGAAAAAGAATTCAAAATATTAGTAGCTGACCGGAATCAGCATGTACGCAAATTTCTAAAGCGTGAATTGATGGCAGAAGGCTACAGGGTTGGGCTGGCAAAAAACGTCCAGGAAGTTCTTAAGAAGGTATATCATTCCGAAACCCTTGACCTTTTGATTCTGGATCCGGACTTGCCTGGTATCGATAAATTGTCCTTATTCAAGAAGCTGCAGGATCGGATTCCGGCTCTGCCGGTGGTCGTGCACACCTATCTTACTGATTATACCGACGACACGAATATATTGAGTGAAGTCGCTTTTGTGGAAAAGAGTGGCAGCAGTGTTGAAGGTCTTAAAAAGACGGTCTATGCAATGCTGCAAAAACACAAGACAGGTTGAAAAATAAGTTTGTCAATACATAGCAGTGACAATTTATATATTTGATATTTTTATGGGTTTTTAAAATGAATCGCTTATAGAGGAAGTTTGATATGACGTCGGGTAGCCATAAAAAGGACCCATACTATAAGTCATTGACCAGAAAGATGATTTTGACGGTCATCATTGTATCGTTTACCCCCATGATCCTGGTCAGCGGTGCAATCCTTTACCAGTTCCACGTCTCTTATCATGAAAAAGTTGCGGCCCATTTAGAAGAACTGGTGCAAAAGCATAAACAGAATATTGACTATTTTTTAAATGAAAAACTGAGCGACATCCGCTTTCTGTCACAATGCCCTCAATGTGAAAATCTGAATCAAGAATCTTTCTTGGAGCAACAACTTGCAACCCTGCAGCAGGAACTGGACCCGGTTTTTGTAGATCTTGGTCTGGTTAATGCGAAAGGGCGCCAAATTGCATATGCCGGTCCCTTTAAATTGGGAGAAGCCCAGTACTCGGAAGCCGAATGGTTTAAAAAGGCCATCAAAAGCCAATATTTTATCAGCGACGTTTTCCTGGGCCTGCGGGGTCTCCCTCACTTTATCGTTGCGGTGAGAAAAAGATTCCATGGAGAGACCTGGATATTGAGAGCAACCATCGACTTTATGGCTTTTAACAACCTGGTGGAAAACGTTCGTATCGGCAAGACCGGATTTGCCTTTATACTCAACAGACAAGGAGAATTCCAGACCAAGCTGCTCCGTGAAGTTATGCCCTCCAAAAGCACGTATATGGAGTTATTGAAAAACGTCAGCAAGAGCCAGGACAAAATTTGTATTGTTGAAGCGGTTGATGATTATGGAAAGAAAAACATTTACGCCTCAGCTTTTCTAAAAAACGGTGACTGGATGCTTGTATGTCAGCAAAATAAATCAGATGCATTTTCAGACCTGTACCGCGCTAAAAAGATTGCCGGTTTAATTTTTCTTTTAGGGGGATTAGGGATTATCACCATGGCGATTTTATTATCCCGGAGAATGGTGATCCATATTGCACTGGCAGATCGTGAAAAGGATATGATGAACTTGCAAGTGATTGAAACCGGAAAACTGGCAACCGTAGGTGAACTGGCGGCCGGTATTGCCCACGAAATCAACAATCCTGTTGCCATTATGGTTGAAGAAGCCGGCTGGGTTCAGGATTTGCTGGAGGAAGAAGAATTTCAAGAAGGCGAAAATTTAGAGGAATTCCAAAGAGCGTTAAAGCAGATCAACACCCAGGGGAAACGATGCAAGGAAATTACTCATAAACTGCTCAGTTTTGCCAGAAAAACAGATTCAAGGATTCAGGTTGTCCAGATGAACGACCTGATCGATGATGCAATCGGGCTTGCCGAACAAAGTGCCAGGTACAGTAAAGTTGTGATTAATACAAATCTTGAAGAGAACCTTCCTTTCATCCAGGCATCTCAGACAGAGATGCAGCAAGTCTTTTTGAATCTTATCAATAATGCGGTTGACGCCATGGACAATAAAGGCGGCGGCACCATAGACATAACCAGTCGTTCGGATGAAGACAACATTCTAATCGATTTTGCCGATAATGGTCCGGGGATACACAGGAACAACCTGGCCAGAATATTCGATCCCTTTTTTACCACTAAACCGGTGGGCAAAGGGACCGGATTAGGATTGTCTATCTGTTATGGCATTATCAAAAAAATGGGTGGGGAAATCGATGTGAAAAGTGTCATCGACGAGGGAACCACATTCAGTATCCGCATCCCCATTCCCGAAGATCAATTAGATTAGATAAAGGAGAACATAATATGGCTATTGCAAACGTACTTTTAGTGGATGACGAAACTCCATTTGTGGAGGCCATGACCCGGCGTTTAACCAAAAGAGATCTCAGCATTACGCCGGCTTTTAGCGGAGATGATGCTCTGAAACGGCTAAAAGAAAACGATAAACTCGAAGTGGTTATACTCGATGTCAAGATGCCGGGCATGGATGGGATTGAAACCCTCCAGGAAATTAGAAAGAGATATCCTCTGGTAGAAGTCATCATGCTCACAGGCCACGCCACGGTGGAATCTGCTATTGAAGGAATGAAGAGGGGTGCCTTTGATTACCTGATGAAACCCTGCGATATCGATCATCTTATTTCCAAGGTATCAGAGGCCGCGGCCAGAAAGAGACAGCATGAAAATAAGATCATAGAAGCGCGCATGAAAAAGATTGCCGGCAGGATGGTTTAGGCATGCGGAGCCAAACGACTTCCATAAATGGTTGATCGTTAATATTCAATTTTATTGCTCAGCTAGAGTTACATCTTGTCTATTGTAGGTAGAATATAATGTCAGAAAATGAGAAAAACAAGGCCGGTCAGATAAAGCTTCTCCTTGTGGATGATGAGAAAGGTTTTGCCGACATAATTGCCAAACGGATGTCCAAACGCGACATTAATGTAACCAAGGCCTACAGCGGGGTTGAAGCTTTACAGGCCATAAGAAAGGCCAATTTTGACGTGGCCGTTCTGGATCTGAAGATGGAAGATATGGATGGAATTGAAATTTTGAAAATCTTCAAGAAAATGGATCCGGATCTTGCCGTGATTATGCTTACCGGTCATGGGTCCGAAGCGGCGGCCAGAGACGGTATTAAATTCGGAGCCTTTGATTATCTTACAAAGCCCTGTGATCTTGAAGAACTCATAAAAAAAATACAGGAAGCTGTTCAATCAGGGAGGTGATGGAGGTGAAAAATTTCAATGTCCTGCTGGTCGATGATGAACTGGAATTTTTAGAGACTCTGGTAAAGCGGCTGACAAAACGAGGGCTTAATATCAGTACGGCAAAAAGCGGTGAGGATGCGCTGAAAATAATCAGGGGAAAAGGGATTGATGTGGCGGTTCTGGATGTAAGGATGCCGGGTATGGACGGCATACAGACATTAAGAGAAGTCAAAAAGATAGATCCTTTGATGGAAGTAATTATGCTGACCGGCCACGCCAGCGTAGAGGTGGCTATAGAAGGGATGGAACTGGGCGCTTTTGATTATCTCATGAAGCCTGCTGATATTGATGAGCTATTTTACAAGCTCCAGGACGCTTTTAAGAAAAAAACAATTCAGCAAGAGAAAATCGAAAAGCTTGAGGAAATAATAAGCTAGTAAAAAAAACGAAAGGAGCGGTATTACAGTGAATTTTCTAAGACAGTGGGGTCAATTTATGATGATAGGCGCAAAAGCCCATGCACGGTGGGAGATCGGTGTATCCAATACTATTTTGAGTGATAAAAAACGGCTTTTAATACTCGGTTTGCTGACCATTCCCATAATATTGGGAGGTATTGCGTTTGCAGATCAGATCGGTGGGGCCCTGCCGAGTTTATTGGGCGGCAAGAAAGCTTACAGCCCTGCCTTTTACAGCACCGGTATATTTATCGTCTCAATCCTTATCGGCCTGGCCGCAGGACTGATTACCGGCTGCATCGGTGCAGGCGGAGGTTTCATCATTGCGCCCGCTTTGATGAGCGCGGGCGTTAAAGGCATATTAGCCGTCGGGACCGACCTTTTTCACATCTTTGCAAAGGCCATCATGGGAAGTGTCATTCATCGGAAGCTGGGGAATGTTTCCGTTGCCCTTGCAGGGGTCTTTCTGATCGGCGCTATTTTAGGCGCAACCCTTGGCGGGGTCATCAACCGCGTGCTTTATGAGATCAATCCGGTGCTCAGCGACGCATTTATCACAACAGTCTATTCCCTTATGCTGGGTTTTCTCGGAACGTATGCCATGACTGACTTTCTCAAGGCAAAAAAGGCCGAACGCGGGGCCTTTCATGGAAAGGATGCCCATGGCGGAAAAGTAGAAGGGGTAGAAATGGGAAATCTTCCCAAAAAGCTCCAGGCCGTCAATATTCCTCCCAAGGTCAAATTTGATTTTGATCTTACACCAACCGGAAGGAGTATTTCATGGATCTTTCTGGTCTTAAGCGGCGGGCTGGTCGGACTTGCAGCCGGTATTATGGGCGTTGGCGGCGGTTTTTTAACCTTCCCGATATTTGTCTATGTCTTGGGCGTCTCCTCCATGACCACGGTAGGAACCGACATTTTTCAGATTGTATTTACCGCCGGCTATGCCGCAATCAGCCAGTACGCGATTTACGGGTTTATTTTTTATACCCTGGCCATGGGTATGCTGCTGGGATCCCTGGTGGGTATTCAGATCGGTGCAATTGTCACAAAGGTGGTTCGTGGTATCACGATCCGCGGTTTCTACGCTATGGCTGTCCTGGCCGGTTTTCTCAACCGTATCTTTGCATTGCCGGCCAAGCTGGGCGCCATGGATGTTATTACAATATCAAAAGGCACAGGAGCTTTCTTAGAATCCATTGGCGTCTGGGCCTTTTTCATCGTAATCGCCGGATTCTCGATCTGGGTAATCGGCACGTTCCTTATTAATATCCGGGTCCTTAAAGGTGAGGAGGTTAAGTCATGATCGAACATAAGAAAGAATTTTATGGCGGTTTTGGATTGCTAATCGGGTTTGCAGTAATATTGATAATAATATTTTCGCCGGTCTTCAATGGCCAAAACGGTCTGGAATATTTAGACAACCTGTACAATTCCATATCAAAGGGATCGGCCTATTACATTCCAAAGGTCAAGAAGGAAACCGACACGTTTTCCGGCAAGTCTGTTAATTTTACCATTGAGATGGCAGACGAGGCCCGGGCACAACAAACGACCTCTTTGTTTATGAAAGGCGGGGCACTGGTCAATGTATCCGGAACCGGTTTGAAAATCGAGGGAGATTTGGGCAAGATCCTTGCAAACTGTCTCGCCGATGCAGACAGCATGTATATAAATGACGGACAGGCAATCTCTTCCAAATACGGATACGACGAAAGACAGGTCCTGTTTAACTGGTGGAAGGCGCTCAAGTCTATGGACAAGGACTTAAAAAAGCAAAAGGAGTTCGAAGCAGCCAAAGTGGTTTCTCAAGTTGTAAAGAAGGCGGTGGAATGTTCTTACAACTATTATAAAATCGAGCCTCAGAAAATATCAGACCGGACTGGAATTGTTATCTTTTCTCTGGTGTTTTATGTTTTCTATACCCTCTGGTATGGTTTTGCAATTATGTTTATGTTTGAGGGATGGGGGATGAAGCTGGAACACTAAATACAATCTCTTCGCGATTCTATAAAACGCATGCCCGCAACGCTCTCGCTTGCGAGGCGGGCGGCTTGGCCGCTTAAAAAGGCTAAAGGCAGGCTTGGCTTCCATCTTGCTTTTAGCCTTTTTTTCATGTATCTTAAAAGTAAAGATCCAGGGTTTAAGAACCCGGCTTTGATTATTCCCGTAAAGGGTTGATTTTATGGGCACAATGATTAATGGTTTTAAGAAGCTTTTTATAAAGAAGCCAAAACTTGATGCTGCTGATGTTGAAGAACTTCGAATTGCATTTAAGGACAGGTATCACAGTTTCAAGCTCCTATTAAATGCCAACAACAGAGCTCTCGAAATTATGGCCGATATTGAGCGAGCCCTTCAAGGCAGACAACCCTTTGGCATGTCCTTTGTCAGGTCAAGTTGTACGGCGGTATCTGTCAATGTCTTTAATATGATAAAAAATATAGAAAAGCTCGCCCCGGGCAAGTACGGAAAGCTCAATGCCCGGTTCAATAATATCCAGCAAAATATCGACATCCTGCTATCACAAAAGAAATCCATGGAAGATGAAAGGCTTATTTTACCCCTGAATGATGTGTATAAAGAGATGACCGATCTTGTGGGAAGCAAGATGGCGAATCTTGGGGAAATAAAAAACAGGCTTCAGATCAAAGTCCCCAAAGGATTTGTCATTACAGCGGCTGCCTATGAAAAGTTTATCATGGAAAACGATTTGCAGACGGAAATAGACAGGCGCTTTCAGTCCGCTGATGTGGACAATATGGAAAGACTTTACACCCTGAGTTCAAAAATCCAGCAGCTTATTATAACATCCAGGATTTCGGATGATCTAACTGATTCTATCATGCAGGCATGGAAACACCTTGAATCGGAAACAGGTGGCCGGACAACTCTAGCCCTGCGAAGCAGCGCGCTGGGAGAAGATACACAGGAAAGCTCATTTGCTGGCCAGTACCGGAGCGAATTAAACGTAAGTGTTGAAAGCATTTTCCAGGCGTATAAGGAAGTTCTTGCAAGCAAATACTCTCTTCAGGCCATCACCTACCGGTTGAACAGGGGATTTAAGGATGAAGATATTTCCATGTGCGTGGGATGCATGGCCATGGTGGATGCCGTGGCAGGTGGTGTCATGTATTCATGTAACCCCGTTGATATGAGGGATGATTCGATTTTTATTAACGCCGCATGGGGGTTGCCAAAGTCTGTTGTTGACGGAAGTGATGCCTGTGACCTTATTGTTGTTTCAAGAAAAGCCCCCATGAAGATTATTCACGAAGATATAAAGGCCAAGGAAAGAAAATTTATCTGCTTTCCTGAAGAAGGGGTGTACCGCATGGAGTTGACCGGAAAAACCAGGAACCTTGCCGCCATTGACAAAAAGCAGGCATTTGATTTGGCAGAAATTGCGGTTAAAATTGAAGAATATTATGCAGCGCCCCAGGACATTGAATGGGCTGTTGCCCAGGATGGCACTATTTATATCCTGCAATGCCGGCCATTGCAGGAAATGGAGATGGAAAAAAGGGATATTCCCGAACCGGCTTTGCAAACAGATCGTGAGGTCGTGATCACCAGGGGGGGGATTACCGCAAGCCCCGGCGCTGCCTGCGGGCCAGTCTATCTGGCGGACAAAGGAGTAGATATGCTGCGATTTCCCAAAGGGGATATCCTTGTTACACGGCAGGCACTTCCCAGATGGGCTTCCCTCTTAAATCGATCCGCTGCCGTTGTTACGGAGCAGGGCGGCTTTGCAGGACACCTTGCCAATGTTGCAAGGGAGTTCGGAGTCCCTGCACTCTTTGGGGTGCCCGGTGTTATGGATCGGTTGAGTCATGGAGAAATGGTGACGGTTGATGCCGATTCTCGTGCAATATATAAGGGAAAAATCGAGTCATTGCTGATAAAATCCGAGAAAAAGAAAAACCTTATGCAAGGAAGCCCGGTTTATGAAAATTTAAAGCAGGTCAGCAGCCTTATTGTACCCTTAAACTTGCTCAACCCTGATTCTCCTGATTTTAATCCGGCCAACTGCAAGACCTTCCATGATATTACCCGGTTTATCCATGAAAAATCTGTGCAGGAGATGTTCAATTTTGGCAAGGAACACAATTTTTCCGAAAAATCGAGTAAACAGCTTTATTATAATGTGCCTATGCAGTGGTGGGTCTTGAATCTGGATGATGGATTTAAAGAAGAGGTGGACGGAAAGTATGTTAAACTCGAAAATATTGTCTCTATTCCCATGCTGGCCTTCTGGGACGGATTCACGGCTATCCCCTGGGACGGCCCGCCCGCAATTGACGGCAAGGGACTCATATCTATCATGTTCCAGTCAACCACAAACAGGGCCTTAACCCCTGGTATTCGTTCAGCTTATTCCGACCGCAATTATTTTATGATCTCGAAAAATTATTGCAGCTTAAATTCCAGGCTCGGTTATCACTTTTCCATCCTGGAGGCTCTGGTCAGTGAGCGCGCCATCGAAAATTACATAAGCTTCCAATTTAAAGGGGGCGCGGCAGATTATCATAGACGGCTTAAACGGGTACATTTTATCGGAGATATATTGGAAAAGCATGGTTTCAGGATTGAAATCAATGAAGATAATCTGATCGCCCGCGTGGAGGGTCATGAAATGGATTTTATGAAAAATTGCCTTGCAATTCTGGGTTACATGACGCTTCATACTCGTCAACTCGATATGATCATGGCAAATAATGCCGCCCTGAATCATTATCGATCAAAAATCGATAAGGACATTCAAACAATTCTCAACTCAAAATAAAATCTTGTCTTTTTTTAATCCGCATCCTTTGTTTTAATTTTTTTACAATGTGCAAATAATCCTGACGGCAATTTCTTTTCAGCGAACGGATCAAAACCCGTCACTCCTTAAAAGATTCAATATTTTTTAATAGTTAGTCAATATCCCACCCTCCTTATTAATAGCATATTCATTGCAGTAACTTTTTGCAGTTCTCCAAAGTGCATTTTCGAAAGACGACTAAGATTTCCGGTTGGCAGTAAATTTATGCTCTTTCAAATGGTTTTCAGGCATAGACCGACCGGTTTTTTGGGAGAAAACCAGTAAAGATCGAAAACGAGGAGGATATATGACGGATCACACACCAAATCCTAAGAGCCCGCCTGGCTTCTGGAAAAATAAGCCGGATTATAAGCCGATGTTATTTATTATCGCAGGGAATGAGGCTTGGAGCTTTTGATTATTGTCTGAAGCCGATTAAATTTGAAGACCTTTTACAAAAAATGGGGGCGGCATTTGGAAAGAAGTCCGCCCATGATAAAAAAATACGTGATGCCAAGATACAGGAACTGATCCGCTATCCAAGCAAGGTGTTTGATCAAGATTAATAATAACACATAGCTCCTTCCCCCCGGCAAACCTTTGCTGTCGAGATTTAAGGCAGTTGCCATAGGGTTAGCGCTCCTGGGCAACTCTTTTGTGATAAAGGGGAGCCGGGAGGGAGGGCCTGTCCGGGTAAGGTACTATGCTTTCAGTATTAGATAGGCGACATATCCTGCATAGCAGACCATGAGGATAACACCATCCTTGCGCGTTATAATGCAATTCTTTTTCATCATCAGCCACGGCAGAAAACCGACGAATATCATCACCAGGTAATCGACGAGCAGACCGCTGTTAATAAAACCGCCTGGAATAGGAATAGGTCTGATCAAAGAGGCTGCTCCGAGCACACTCAGTATGTTGAAAACATTGCTCCCTACAAGGTTGCCGATGCTGATGTCCATCTCTTTCTTCAATGCGGCAACAACAGAAGTGGCAAGCTCCGGAAGCGAGGTTCCCAGTGCTACAATGGTCAGGCCGATAAACTTTTCACTGACGCTGAATACTTTCATGATAGCAACAGCGGAATCAATAAGGATTTCCGCACCCACAACCACACCGATGATTCCCGCCGTGATCCATACAACCTGCCTGGTTCTTGAAGTTACATATTCGATTTTTCCCACGGCATGTGCGAAAGCAACACTACCGCTTTTCAACTCTCGCCTGGGTTCTTTAACGGCAACATAATAATTGAAGCATGTATATAAGATAATTCCACCGAAAAGTGATGCACCTTCAAGTCTGCCGATTCTCGAATTAAGAGAAATCAGCAAAAGATATACGGATACACCGAGCATGATCGGTATGTCTCGCCGAAATACTGACCGATGACTCTTTATCGGATGTATTAATGCCGCTAAACCAAGAACAAGGGCAATATTACAAATGTTACTTCCCACGACATTTCCCACGGCAATCATACTTTTATCTTTAATGGAAGATACAACACTGATAAACAGTTCAGGCGCCGAAGTCCCGAATGCAACTACAGTTAAACCGATAACAAGCGGTGTCAAGCCGAGATTGCGTGCAAGACTCGAAGATCCTTTAACCAGCCAACTGGCGCCATAATAGAGCATTAAAAATCCGATAACAAAAAAAGCTAAATTCAGTAACATATAGACACGCTCCGTAAAATTCTCTTAACGTTTGTAACCGTATCAAACTTACTTAATAAATGTAACCCCTTAAACTATAATATTTTTTTAATAATTTATGAAAAAATATTTTTCATTAAGAAGTACACGAAAAAATTCGAGACCAATTTATAAAACAGAAAAAATTTGTTTAATAATTTTAAGCATTTTCCCGGTCCGTCCGCCTATCTCCGCTCGGCAGGAGGGCGGGCCTGTCCGGGGTTTGGAAAAATGGTTGCATAAAAGCTTAGATTTAGGGTAAAATCTTTAAAAATTTTAATTGCGGTTGGGAGAATAATTATTCCCCAGAAAAGGTTGCTGAATATCCTTTTCGAAAATTTAAAAAAAGGAGAAACCAATCATGAATCAAGGTTTGTCTGAAAGCCGGGCAAAAATCGATGAAATTTGTATCAATACTATTCGCACACTTTCCATGGATGCTGTTCAAAAAGCCAACTCCGGCCATCCTGGTGCACCAATGGGTCTTGCTACTGCAGCATATGTCTTATGGACTCGCGTTATGAAACATAACCCCAAAAACCCTGGTTGGCTCGACAGGGACCGATTTGTGCTTTCATGCGGACATGCATCCATGCTCCTTTACAGCCTGCTTCATCTTTCGGGTTATGGTGTATCTCTTGATGATATAAAGAATTTTCGTCAGTGGGGCAGCAAGACGCCGGGACATCCTGAATTCGGTCATACTCCGGGAGTGGAAACCACAACCGGTCCTCTGGGTCAGGGTTTTGCTAATGCCGTGGGTATGGCTATGGCAGAACGCCACCTTGCGGCCCGATTTAACCGTAAAGGATATGAAATTGTCGACCATTTTACCTATATGATGTGCGGGGACGGAGACATGATGGAAGGAATATCTTCTGAAGCCGCATCCCTTGCCGGGCATCTGGGCCTTGATAGACTCATCTGTATTTACGATGACAACAAAATCTCAATTGAAGGGAGCACCGAAATAACGTTTACAGAAGACGTTGCCCTGCGTTTTAAGGCCTATAACTGGCATATTCTGAAAGTTGATGATGGGAATGATGTCGATGCAATTTTCAACGCACTCAAGAAAGCCAAAGCCGAGACCGAACGCCCGTCACTGATTGTCCTTCGCACCCATATTGCTTTTGGAAGCCCCAATAAACAGGATACGGCCGATGCCCACGGCGCACCCCTTGGCGAAGAAGAGGTGCGCCTGACAAAAAAAGTTCTGGGTGTTCCTGAAGAACCCTCTTTTTTCATACCTGACCAGGCGCTGAATAGATTCAGAAAATGCATCGATGCAGGGAATGAAGCCGAAGCCGACTGGCAGGAAAAATATCAGACTTACAACAAAGAATATCCTGATCTGGCAAAACAATGGGTTGATGCCATGAGCGGTTTTTTAACAGCAGGATGGGATGCCAGTATACCCGAATTTTCAACTTCCGATGGACCCATTGCAACCCGTGCAGCATCAGGCATGGTTTTGAATGCCATTGCAGCAAAACTCCCCACACTTATCGGCGGTTCTGCTGATCTTGCCCCTTCAAACAAAACATATATGGACGCTTCCCATGAATTTCAGAAAGATGCTTACGACGGCCGCAATATTCGTTTCGGTGTCCGGGAACACGCCATGGGAGGAATAATGTCCGGCATGTTTCTTCACAATGGCCTGCGGCCGTATGGTGGAACATTCCTTGTTTTTGCCGACTATTTGAGGCCGGCAATTCGCGTTGCCAGCCTTATGAAACTTCCGGTAATATATGTCTTTACTCACGACAGCATTGCGGTCGGCGAAGACGGCCCTACTCACCAGCCGGTTGAACAGATTGCCAGCCTGCGAGCAATTCCAGGCCTTACGGTTATCCGCCCTGCCGATGCTTCTGAAACCGCCCAGGCATGGAGTCAGGCCGTAAAGAACACAAGCGGTCCGGTAGCTCTGATTCTAAGCCGCCAGAAACTCCCGGTATTAAACCGAGACAATACAGAAAACGGTCTGACAGACGGGGCTTATATCCTGGCGGATTGCGAGGGCAAGCCCGATATTATCCTGATTGCCACAGGATCGGAAGTGCATATTACACTTGAAGCCCAAAAGCGTCTTGCTCTGGAAAATATTGCAGCCCGGGTTGTGAGCATGCCAAGCTGGGAACTTTTTGAACAAACCCATCAGGAATACAAAGACCGTGTACTTTTGCCGGATGTAACCGTACGTCTTGCCGTGGAAGCCGGTTCTCCCATGGGATGGGAACAATATGTTGGAAACAGCGGTGCCATTATCGGCATAAAAGGCTTTGGTGCTTCCGCACCCGGTGGAACCATGATGGAACAATTCGGATTTACACCTGAAAACATTGTTCAAAAAGCAATGGAGCTTTTGAAGAAATAGTCGCTTATAAAAGATGACGGTCTCGTAAAAAGTCAGGTTTTGATGGCAAAGTAAAAAGCTCCAAATTCAAGGCGCGCAAATCAAAATTGCTGGTTGGCGTAATTTACACTCCTCTGATGGTCCAGGAGATAAGAATAAAATGGAAATCGCAGAAAACGCACTAAAAATATTACAAAAAAGATATTTTGCCAAAGGTGAAACCTGGGATAAATTGTGTGATAGGGTAGCGCATAAAGTAGCAGGTGCCGAAGAAAAGCCCAAAGACCGTGCAAAATGGGAGAAAAAATATAAAAAGATTATGCTGGATCTGGATTTTTTACCAAATAGCCCCACTTTGCGAAATTTTGGCAGAAATCAGGGGTGTGGAAGCGCATGTTTTGTTCTTCCGGTGGAAGACAGTAGACGAAGTATTTTTAAAACACTGTCCGATGCAGTGGATGTGCAGGCGTACGGAGGTGGAACAGGCATGAGTTTTTCAAACCTTCGTCCCAAAGGAGACCGGATTACTTCCACCGGAGGAACGGCTTCAGGACCGCTATCCTTCATGGAGATCTATGATTTCACGATAGGAGATATCATAAAGCAGGGAGGGACCCGCGATGGAGCAAATATGGGAATTCTGCGGGTTGATCACCCTGATATTGAGAGCTTCTTAACAGCCAAGATTCTGGAGGGAGATCTGAAGAATTTCAATTTGTCTGTGGGCATCACAGATGCCTTTATGAAAGCTGTTGAGAATGACAGAGATTATGATCTGGTTTTTAATAGTAAGGTTTACAAAACCATTTCCGCCCGCAAAATTTGGGAAACGATTATTGACGGTGCCTGGAAAAACGGAGAGCCGGGGATAGTTTTGTTAGATACCATCAACAGAAACAACCCGCTGCGTCCAATGGGTGAAATTGAGGCCACAAACCCATGCGGAGAGCAGCCGCTGTTGCCTTACAGCTCTTGTAATCTTGGATCCATAAATCTTTCCCGGATGGTCAGCGGAGACTGGGTAGAAGGAAAGGCAAAGGTTGACCGGGAAAAATTACATAAAATAGTGCAAACCGCTGTTCGTTTTCTCGATTCGGTAATCACAGTAAATAATTATCCTATTGTGGAAATTGAAGAAATGACCCTGAAAACCAGACAGATCGGCCTGGGAATCATGGGCTTTGCAGACATGTGCATCAAGCTTCACATTCGATACGGATCCGATGAGTCTGTCAATCTGGCAAAAGAGATAATGAGCTTTATTTACAGTATTGCCAATGAAACTTCCATTGGGTTGGGCGAAGAAAAAGGTGTTGCGCCGGTTTATGATGAATATGATATGTCCGGTCCCAAAAGACGCAATGGCACTCTTACAACCGTTGCTCCCACAGGTACGCTCTCTTTGATTGCGAATTGTTCATCGGGGTGTGAACCGAACTTTGCATTTAACTATACCAAGGAGTGTCTGGAGGGAGAAAAGCTCGACATGGTTCCCGTTGTGGTCCGGAAATGGTATGAAAAGAAGGAAACTGAATCTTTGCCTGAATTTTTTGTCACTACAAATGATGTTTCCGTTGAGGAACACATTATGATACAGGCTGCATTTCAGAGCAACGGCGTCGACTCGGGCGTATCAAAAACGATCAATGCACCTTATGGCACAGATAAATCCGAGATTTCCGAAGCTTTTTTTAAAGCGTGGGAGATAGGGTGTAAGGGGATCACATTTTACCGGGACGGTTCCCGTAATGTCCAGGCTTTATATACTAAAAAGAAAGAGATAAAAGCCGAAAGAACAGGTGAATTAAATAGAGGGGTGCTCAAACATCGTCCAAGGGCAACAACAGGACCGAGTCTGAAAATGAAAACTGCCTGCGGCAAACTCTATGTTGATCCCCATTTTGACAAAGACGGAGTGGTTGAAGTTTTCATCAGAACCGTAGGCGGCGGTTGTGCTGCGAATACCAAGGCGCTTGGTGTGCTTTTGTCTTACTGTCTTAGGGCCGGTGTATCTACTGAAAAGATAATACGCTCTATGAAATCTATCCATTGTCCTGCCTGTACAAAGGCAATTTCAGCAGGAAAAGATGTGGAAGTAAACAGTTGTGCGGCCGGAATGGGCAAAGCACTCGAGGTTGCCATAGAGAATGCGGACTTGTACCGTGAGGTTGCAAAACGGATTGAAGATGCAGACATTCACTTTAACGAGCATCATACGCCAAAAATTAAAGATATTTGCTGCCCAGATTGCGGTGCACCGGTTCACCGGGCCGAAGGTTGTATGATTTGCTCTAACATGGAATGTGGGTGGAACCGGTGCTAACCTGATTTTTTCTCATCAAACCGATATGTTTATACCTTTTCCGTTGACAGGAAAGCGACTTTTGCTTAAAATGAATGATATTCAGAATATCTTATTTTTTCACTTGCCTTATTCTTTTTTCAATTTTTAATTTTTTAGAGAGGTACTTCAAAATGGCTAATAAATGGGTATATCTTTTTGGTGAAGTTGAAGAAGCAAAAGACTATGTGGGTGGTGATTGGGAAAACGTGCGGGGATTGTTAGGCGGCAAAGGAGCCAATTTAGCGGAAATGGTTCGCATTGATGTACCGGTTCCCCCTGGTTTTACCATAACTACCGAGGCTTGCAATGCTTATCTTGCGGAAGGTGAGATTTTTCCAGAGGGGCTGAGTGAACAGATAGAGAAGGGGATGCAGATTGTCGAAGCTGCCACCGGCAAGAAATTCGGTGACCGAAAGAATCCATTATTGATTTCATGCCGCAGCGGCGGAAAGTTCTCCATGCCGGGCATGATGGACACGGTGCTAAACATCGGTCTTAACGATGAAACCGCCGAGGGCATGATCGAATTGACCGGCGATGAACGTTTTGTATACGATTCTTATCGCCGTCTGGTGCAGATGTTCGGCAGTGTTGTAATGGGTGCTCCTGATGAGGTCTTTGAGGAAGTCATTACCCAAGCCCGGCTTAAAGCAGGTGTTAAAACCGACACGGAATTGACGGCCGATGCCTGGAAGCACGTGACTGACAAATTTAAATCCATTTTCAGACGATATGCAAACCGCAATTTTCCAACCGATCCAAAAGAGCAACTGCTTTTGGCCACCGAAGCTGTTTTCAAGAGTTGGAACGGCAAACGGGCGGTTGACTATCGCAATGCAGCTGGTATCCCGCATGATCTGGGCACGGCGGTCAGTATCCAGACCATGGTTTTTGGAAACATGGGCAATGACAGTGCCACCGGTGTTGCCTTGACGCGCAACGGTACCACCGGAGAGAATCACATAGAAGGTGATTATCTTACCAATGCACAGGGTGAGGACGTAGTTGCCGGGATACGCCTGACCGATGACATTTCAAAACTCGAAGAGGAGATGCCCACTGCCTATGACGAATTCGAGCAGATCATCAGGAAGCTGGAGAAGCATTATCGTGACATGCAAGACGTTGAGTTTACCATTGAAAAGAGCAAACTGTGGATGCTGCAGACGCGCGACGGCAAGCGTACGGCCCAGGCCGCTGTTCGTATAGCGGTTAATATGGTGGAAGAAGGTTTGATTACACGCGAGGAAGCGGTTATGCGTATTTCTCCTGAGCAGGTTGATTTCTTCCTTCATCCGCAATTTGACCGTGAAGCCATCAAAGAGGTCAAAGCCGCAGGCGAAATGCTGGCCACCGGCCTTAATGTTTCGCCGGGCGCAGCTTATGGCGTGGTTGCGCTTGACGCTGATATTGCTGAAGCATGGGCCAAGGAGGAAGGCAAAGACGTCATCATGGTACGCCCTGAAACCCGGCCGGACGACGTACACGGCATGCTGGCTGCCCGGGGGATTCTCACCAGCCGAGGGGGTCGAACCAGCCATGCAGCTTTGGTTGCCCGGCAGTTTGGCAAGCCGGCTGTGGTTGGTGTTTCGGAACTTGAAATCGACATGGTCAAGCGGCAGATGAGTGTTAACGATCAAATTATCAAAGAAGGTGACTGGATTTCCATTGACGGCACTGTGGGCGAACTTTACGTGGGCAAGCTCAAGACCATGGTGCCTGACATTAAGGACCCGTGGCTGATGAAGGTACTCTCCTGGGCTGATGAGTTTCGTCAACTGGGCGTCTGGACCAACGCCGACTATCCGGCTGACGCCCAACGTGCACGGGATTACGGTGCAGAGGGGATCGGTCTGTGCCGCACGGAGCATATGTTTTTTGAGGCCGAGCGACTCCCTTTTGTTCAGAAGATGATTATGACAGATTTGCCGAGTGAACGGCGCGAGGCACTCGATGCGCTGCTTCCCTTTCAGCGCGAAGACTTTGCCGGTCTTTTCCGTGTGATGGACGGTCTGCCGGTCATCATTCGTCTGATCGATCCGCCGTTGCACGAATTTTTACCCAACCATGTGGACCTGATGCGAGATTTGACCGACTGTAAGATTCGTCTGAAAGAGGCCGGCAATCTTGAAGAAATCGACAAGCTGTTGGATCAAATTGCCAAAGAAGAACGAATACTTAAGCGGGTCGAAAGTTTGCATGAATCCAATCCCATGCTGGGCCTGCGCGGCGTTCGCCTGGGGATTCACATTCCGGAACTGACCTCCATGCAAGTTCGTGCCATCTTTGAGGCCGCGTGCATGGTGGCCAAAGAGGGTATAGATGTACATCCGGAGGTGATGATTCCGCTAACCAGCCATGTTAACGAACTAAAGTTCCAGCAGAAGATTCTTGAGACCGAGGCCAAACAGGTTATGCGGGAGCAGGGGATAGAGCCAAAATACAAGTTCGGTACGATGATCGAAATTCCGCGGGCTGCGCTGACCATGGATCAGATAGCCGAATATGCCGCCTTTATATCCTTTGGAACCAATGATCTGACCCAGACAACCTTCGGAATTTCCAGAGATGACGCCGAAGCCGGGTTTTTGATTGAATATATGGAAAAAGAAATCCTGCCGGAGAACCCTTTTGCGGTTATAGACCGGGATGGCGTGGGCTTACTCATGAAAATGGCGGTTGAAAAAGGACGGGCCGTAAGACCCGATATGGAATGCGGGATTTGCGGTGAACATGGCGGTGATCCCGAATCTATTCAGTTTTGCCATGAACTGGGGTTAACCTATGTTTCATGTTCCCCTTTCCGGATACCCGTTGCACGGCTTGCTGCCGCACATGCAGCACTGCGTGACAAAAAAACAAAAAGTTAATACAGGTTTTAAGTTTAAGGAGGATGTGTACAATGGCACTTTTTCTTGTCCAGCACGGCAAGAGTTTGCCCAAGGATGAAGACCCGAAAAAGGGTCTTTCAAAAGAGGGAATCGCTGAAACAAAGCGTATCGCAGAAGTGGCCAAAGGATACAACATCCATGTGTCGGGCATAACTCACAGCGGTAAGACCAGGGCTCGCCAGACCGCTGAGATCATTGCATCTGTCCTGGAGCCTGAAGGGGGGATACAAGAAAGCAGCGGGCTGAATCCTATGGATGATGTGACAGCCTTTGCCGATAAAATAGACAGCACGGCGAATTGTATGCTTGTCGGTCACCTGCCGTTTATGGAAAGGATGACTTCATTTCTAATAACAGGATCGATCGAAAGGCCGGTCTTTAAATTCCAAAACAGCGGGGTAGTATGCCTGGATAAATACCCTACCACCCAGTTATGGGTGATAAAATGGGCCCTTGTGCCCAATATCAGGTAATAAACAGCCATTCAATTACTGTTGAACCGACGTTTTGACCTTTCCCCTGGCTCTGGTGTCATGATTTATCACTCAATGCTGCCGGCATCACCATTATGAGCTCGACCTCGATTTCTCGACATATTTCCGTATCCCGTTTAATATACCCTCGCACAAATGCTCCTGATACCTTGCACTGGTCAATCGTTTGCATTCCCTGGGATTGCTGATAAACGAAGCTTCTATCAATATGGCGGGCATCCGTGCACCGAGAAGCACATAAAAAGGCGCCTTTTTAACCCCTTTGTTTTTGATGTGAGTGTACCTTCGTCTTAAGTAATTGCATGAAGCATCCTGTATATAACTTGCCAGGAGGCTTGATTCATTAATTTTCGTGTTTTGCATAATATCTGTTAAAATTGTTTGCAGATCACTTATGTTCTTTGTTGAAGTGGCATTTTCACGGGCAGCGACAGTTATTTCTGCATTATCTGTGGCAAGGTTCAGAGAATAGGTCTCAATTCCGTATGTGCTTTGATTTCCGGAATCATTTGTATGTATGGATATAAAAAGGTCTGCATTTTTTGTGTTTGCTATTGCAGTGCGTTCTTCAAGTGTAAGATAGCAGTCACTATTCCGGGTCATGAGAACCTTGTATTGAAGTTTTTTTTGGATCTTTTTTGCAAGTCGTCTGGCTATGTGAAGTACAACATCTTTTTCATACACTTTCTTTAAATAGCCGGAAGATCCAAAATCGTGTCCTCCATGGCCCGGATCTACAACTATCAGGGGGCGGTCAAGTTGCGGTTGTTTTGCTGAAACCCCTTTTGCAAGCTTTTTGCTGTTGGTTGCAGTTGCTTTCTTTTGATTTCTTGCAGCAGACCAAGCATCGATAGCATTTCCTGACATATCCAGGACCACCCTGAACGGATGCTTGAGTGAAAAAATTTTATATGTTTCAATAGACTTGATATCGACCACTACCCGAACCACATTGGGTTTATACTGGCCGGCGCGCACATCCCTGAGCAAATTGTCGTTGATCGGTGTAAATTTTTCTATATTTTCCCCCCGTATGCTGTTTTTCAAATCAACATACAAACGCTGTGGCTTATTAATGGCAGGATCTTTTTTAAGAAGTCTGTGGGTAAACGATGTTTCCCGGTTTGCATCAATTACAACACGGGTGTAGGTAGGATTAGACCAGTAACGCAACCCTGTTACGGTTGTGGTTTTGTCAACAGCTTTTCCGGTACTGGATTTAGTTTGAGGCTTTGCCGGGGCATATTTTTTTTTCGTCTTGCTCGCTTGAGTTACTTTTTTTGACTTTCTGCTTTTTGATACCTTTGTTTCAATGGTGCGTATTGCCGCTGCTGCTTTTGCCCGGTACCGGCTTTTGGGATAACGTTTTATAATCCGCCTGAAAATATCTATGGCTTCATGTTTATCAGACTTTCGATGCGATTGTTTGTAAAGTTCGCCATAAAGCTTCCCGGACATATACATGCCCGCGGGCGCCCAGGGGTCTGATGGGTCTTGTTTATAAACGTCCTGAAATTTTTTTATACACCTCAGCCAGTCGTATCTGTATTTTTGACTTCCTATATTTCTTCGAAGCTCGTAATAGCATGCTTCAGCTTTAAAATACCGGTTTTTTGCCGTGACAGCACATGAAACGCAGATCTGTAAAATTGCAATAACCCATATGACAAGCAAACAAGTCTTGATGAACTCTTTATGCCACATAATCCCTTAATCTTAGATGATAATTAATGAGAATTTTGCGTTATGTTTATGTACAACATTCAAAACCTGACTTTTTACGCGTCTTAATTATACAGCCAATAAGACAAAATAGCCAGTGAAATTAACTGCTCCCAAAACCCCTCGTGTGCATGATGCCTGCAATGGAGTCCCGGTTTTCCTTATAAACAGGAGCTTAGGGCTCACTTAAAAATAACTTCGCATTTTGGATGCCGACGCATCCCGCCTGGCTGCGTTACGTAAACAGAATTCTTACCTACTATGATATCTTAAGGAGAAAGTCTTCCGAATAACTCGTAAGGTGGATATTTATTTAAATATTTTCGAAATTCAAGGTGGATGACACCATCTTCATAGAGCCGCTGTCTGACAACAGACAGGAATTGTTCAATTACTTTAACATGCCCATTGCGAAGCGAAACGTAGCTAAATTCGAACAAGCATACATGTCAAATTTTTCTTGACTAGGATTTATTTATTTATTAAAAGGAGAGGTTCTAATTGATCCCCAGTAGCTCAGTTGGCAGAGCAAGTGGCTGTTAACCACTGGGTCCGCGGTTCGAGTCCGTGCTGGGGAGCCAGCAATTTTCAGGCCAGGGTAAAACCTGGCCTTTTTTCCTAAAAAGTGAAACAAATTTAGACTACATTAAAGAATGATGAACTCGTAAAAAGTCCCAAAATATCATTTTTTGTCATTCCGGCGAAAGCCGGAATCCAGTGTTTTCAGAAACTTATGACTGACCTGGACCCCGGCTTTCGCTGGGGTGACGACTTTTTACGAGGCCGTCATGATTGATGAACTCGTAAAAAGTCAAAATTTACAGGATTCTCCAATTCGGTATTCTGACAACAAGCTTAAATAATTCGTAATTCCTGAATTCCTAAATCCATGTAAAAAGGACTTTTTACATGGGCATCAATGATTGATCATGTCGATAATTACTCTCCTGACGGACTTTGGCACTGAGGATGCATATGTGGGTATGATGAAGGGGGTCATCCTGTCCATAAACCCTC
>JAUWLP010000092.1 GCA_030613575.1 Desulfobacteraceae bacterium | reverse complement strand
CGAGGCTGATTGCATACTGATATGTGTTCCGACTCCTCTTTCGGATAAGATGGAGCCGGATTTGAGCTACCTTTTGGACACCACGGAAACCATAGCAAGTAATTTACGCCCTGGACAGCTCATTGTTCTTGAGAGTACAACCTATCCAGGGACCACCGAGGAAATGCTTCGCCCGCGACTTTCGTCACAGGATATGGAGGTCGGGCAGGATTTTTTCCTTGCCTTCTCTCCCGAGAGGGAAGATCCGGGAAACAAGGAATTCACCGCCACCAATATCCCCAAAGTTGTGGGTGGCGTCACAAGTTCCTGTCTGGAGGTTGCAACGGCTCTTTATAACTCCATTACCCGGTCAGTGCCTGTTTCTTCTACCCAGGCAGCCGAGCTGACCAAGCTTCTTGAAAATACGTTCCGTTCCGTTAATATTGCCCTGGTTAACGAACTGAAGATTCTTGCTCACAAGATGGGAATCGACCTGTTTGAGGTTATTGATGCCGCAAGCACAAAACCCTTTGGTTATACGCCGTTTTATCCAGGACCCGGCCTGGGTGGGCATTGTATCCCAATCGATCCATTTTATCTGGCCTGGAAAGCAAAAGAATATGATTTTTCAACTCGTTTTATCCAACTTGCCGGTGAGATCAATGTCTCCATGCCCTATTACGTGATTGAAAAAACAGTGGAAGCTCTCAATAAAAACAAAAAGAGCCTCAATGGAAGCCGCATTTTAATACTTGGAATCGCCTACAAGAAGGACGTGGATGACGATAGAGAATCTCCGGGTTATGCAATCATGAAAATGCTTTTGGAAAAGGGTGCTATTGTAACTTACAATGATCCATGGATACCCAAACTGCATACCACCCGAAAATACAATTTCCAGATGGAGTCTACTCCCATTACACAAGAATTCCTTGCCGAGATGGATGCAGTCATTATTGTTACTGATCACACCGACTATGACTATGACGAAATTGTCAGGCACTCCAATCTAGTTATCGACACTCGAAATGCCACCAAGGGAATTAAGGGGGCAAAAGAAAAGATCGTTATGGCATGAAAAAGGAAAATAGAATATGAAAGGAATAATTTTAGCCGGCGGTTCCGGAACCCGACTTTACCCAATTACCCGTGTTTTAAGCAAACAGCTTTTACCTGTCTATGACAAGCCCATGATCTATTATCCATTGTCAGTTCTGATGCTGGCCGGGATACGGGAGATACTTCTTATTTCTACGTCTGAGGATTTACCGTTGTTTGAAAAACTCCTCGGAGACGGGTCTCAACTTGGACTTTCTTTTAATTATGAAGAGCAACCACGGCCTGAAGGACTGGCGCAGGCCTTTACCATCGGCAAATCATTCATTGGGAAAGATCCGGTCTGCCTTATCCTGGGGGATAATATCTTCTACGGCCACAATCTTACCGAGATACTGAAAAGAGCTGTTCAGCTTAATAGCGGTGGTCTGATTTTCGGGTATTTAGTGCGTGATCCGCAGCGTTACGGTGTTGTAGAATTTGATCTCAACGGCAAGGTCATCAGTATCAAAGAAAAGCCGAAAAAACCCAAATCGAATTATGCAGTGCCGGGTCTTTATTTTTATGACAATGATGTGGTGGAAATTGCTGCAAAACTCAAACCGTCCGCCAGGGGTGAACTTGAAATTACAGACGTTAATCTGGAGTATCTCCGCAGAGGTGATCTTCATGTGGAGCTTCTCGGGAGAGGCTATGCCTGGCTTGATACAGGTACTCAAGAAGCCCTGCAGCAGGCGGCCAGTTATGTCCAGGCCATCCAGGAACGGCAGGGACTTAAAATATCGTGCGTTGAGGAAATCGCTTTCCGCCTGGGCTACATAAACAAAGAGGAAGTGGCAGACCTTGCATCCGAAATGATGGGAAACGAGTACGGCCAATATCTGATGAATTTAATTGCTGAAGAAGAAAATAACAATAAGCTATTGAAAAAGATAATTTCGTAACTATTCAGGAGGTAGTTGTTTCCCCGTAACGTTATTGGCGAAGTCGCTTCGTATTTTCAATGAGTTAGCAGTGGGGGAGACCGCAGCCAGCCTGAGCGCAGCGAAGGTGGAATGCGGAGGGGGCAGGGATGCCACCGCTGCTAAATCATTGAAAATACCAGTGACGGAGACACCGAAGTAAAGGGGAAATGACTACCCTCTGAACACATACATAATTTCAAAGCGGGATATAAGTACATTTTCGAAAACAGGTACGAGTAAAAATCCTTTATACCGGAAAATTCACCCCACAAAAACGAGCTATCACCTG
Organism: Desulfobacteraceae bacterium; assembly: GCA_030613575.1. Taxonomy (GTDB): domain Bacteria; phylum Desulfobacterota; class Desulfobacteria; order Desulfobacterales; family UBA11574; genus S5133MH16. Next base: position 8,106 of record JAUWLP010000092.1, on the reverse strand, counting down.
AATTTTGCAAGCGCCGAGTTTGCCGCATATGCAAAGATTCAGGTATCAACCTATCCGTATAAGCCGTTTATATAACCTCCGACCAAAATTAAAAAAACTTGATAAAAAAAAACAGGTAAGTTATAAGCGGCATCTTCGTTAACCCAAATTAAATATAGGGTTAACCAGATACGGTCGGATGGTATTCAATGTACAGGATATATGCAATCATATTAATTTTGTTATTAGCTGAAAACCCCGTTCTGATGGCCCAGAAAAACGATGTTCAACACTACGAACTTGATCCTGTTGTGGTCACAGGAAGCCGTATTCCCTATTATCTTTCAGAGTCCGTTCGGTCAGTTTCGGTTATCGGCAGGGAAGAGATTGCAATCCTGCCGGCAGACAATATTTCAGATATCCTTAAATATATAAACGGTGTGGAGGTTCGCCAGCGCGGTGTTCATGGTGTTCAAGCTGATGTCGGAATCCGCGGAGGATCGTATGAGCAGACACTGATCATGGTTGACGGCGTTAATGTTAGTGATCCTCAAACCGGTCATCACAATATGGATCTTCCCGTTAACCTGAATGATATCGAACGAATTGAAATCATTAAAGGACCGGCGGCAAGAATTTACGGCCCCAATGCAATGGGAGGTGTAATTAATATCATAACGCGCGACGTGGATCGTAACTCGTTTGGAGGCCATGTAAAATATGGTGAATATGGCTATTATGATATTGGTGCGCAGGCTGCACTGAATTCGGACAAGATATCCAGCCGGCTATCGGCAAGCCAGCGTTATTCTTCGGGACACATTAAAAGCAAAGATACTGATTTTGACATAAAAACAGTAAATTATAAAGGTATTTTAAAAAGCGGGTCCAACAAGTTTCACCTGGGCATGGGGTTCAGTGATAAAGATTTTGGAGCCTATAAATTTTACAGCGACACATTTCCGGATCAGCGGGAAAAGACAGAAAACTTTCTGTTATACAGCAATGCTGACCTTAAAATGGCAGATATGGAAGTAATGCCCCGGATACACTGGCGGCATCATGAGGATGAATTTAAAATCAATATCAATGGTGTGTGGTACTTAAACGAACACAAGACTGATGTTTTTGGCGCGCAGCTAAACACCCGTATAATATCCGGACTGGGAGTAACATCAATAGGAGGAGAAGCAGTACTTGAAGATATGGAAAGTTCCAGTCTGGGTGATCACAACCGCCGGCGACAGAGCATTTTTCTTGAACACAGGCTTTATCCTTCTGACAGGCTGAGCATTGGTATAGGCACTTCTGCTGTTCACTACAGCGACTGGGGCTGGAAGTGCTGGCCTGGTACGGACATGAGCATTGAATTGACAGATGGATTAACCTGGTTTACTTCTTTTGATAAATCTTTCCGGGTTCCAACTTACACGGAACTCTATTATTTTACTCCGGCAAATAAGGGTAATCCCGACCTTAAACCTGAAAAAGCCTGGACTTACGAGACCGGATTGCGCTGGCTGACAGGCGTGGTCAATGCTGATTTCAGCCTGTTTTATCGTGATTCAGAAGATGTTATTGATTGGTCGCGCCTTCCGGAAGAAACGACCTGGCAAGTAAGAAACATTGCAAAAGTCAGGACAAGGGGAGGGGAGATGGGGTTTACTTTTTACCCGAAATCTTTTTTCAGTATCAAATGGCTTTCATCTGTGGGTATCGCCTATACTTACCTTGATTCTGACCGGGATACACAGGGAATGGAATCAAAATATGCTTTGGACTATCTCAGGCATCAGGTCCACGGGTCTGTGGTGTTTAAATGGTTTCACTCATTGAAACAAGTAATTAAGGCAAGGTATGAGCAACGCATAGCCGGTGATAAACATACTGTTGTTGATACCCGCCTGACATATGCACTTTCAAATTATGAAGTCTTTCTTGAGGCCACAAATCTGTTTAACGAAAAATATGTTGAGTCCGGTTTCGCACCCATGCCCGGCCGCTGGATAATGGGAGGCGTAAAATTTAACTGGGATTGAACATTTTTTATTTAAGTTCAAATCGAATCGGAATTCTAACCCACATCTTAACTTTTTCTTGCCCTCTCATTCCGGGCTCGAATGTCCAGTTTTTTACGGCAGTTTCTGCCGCCCTGTCCAAAATCGGGTACCCGCTGGAAGATAACACACGCAAATCAAGGACATTTCCAATTGGGCCCACCAGAACTTCAAGGACCACGTTACCCTGAAACCCTCTTCTTCTGGCCACTACAGGATATTTGGGAGGTGGATTTGATCGATAAAGAGGTCTTGCTTCACGGATGATCTGTTTTTTAGTCACAGTTTCATCCTCTTGGGCAGTCTCTCTAGAAAACGTTTTTATTTCAGTCTGTTCAGGTATATCCGGAGTTTTGAGCATATCAACGGTTTTTTCAGGAATTGCTTTTGATCGGTACTTATCCTCTTTTTGGATAACATCTTTAATGACTTTTTTGACAACAGGATGTTTTTTTGTTTTGATTTGCGGCTTTTTAAGAGCAGCTTTGAGTGTTGTCATCCTGGGTTGCCTCAGGACCAAAGTCATGTTCATAACTCTGAGTCTCGGCCTTTGAATAGATATTCTCTTGAGCCGATCGCATTCCAATCCCAGGAGAAATCCGTGTATGCCAAGAGCGAGTATCGCAGCTATTAATATTCGTTTCACTGGTCAACATCTGCCTGAAGAGAAATTCGATTGATATCCGCCATCCTGATCTGGTCCAGAACTCGGAAAAGCTTTTGGTATGAAAGGCTGTTGTCAGCAAAAAGCAATACACCGGGTTTTTCGCCTGATACGGTTTTTCTTCTCAAAGCCTCTGCCAGATATTCAATGGCAATCTGCTCTTTATCCACATAGATGGTTCCATCCGTTTTCACGGTCACAGATAACAACTGATGCTTATCGATTTTAGCGGAAGTAGATGTGGGAAGCGAAACCGGCAACCCGCGATGCACAGCCATGGAAAGCATTGCATAGATGAAAACCACAAGGAGCAAAAATACTATGTCAATTAAGGGAAGCATTTCAATGCGGATTTTTTTATCTGTCTGCACATTAACTTTCATTTTTGGTCCCTTTTTGTTCCCCGTTATTGCTAACCAGTTTTTCATAGACGATTTCGAGACTTGTTGCATATTTTTCGATGGCAAGCGCAGACTTTTCAACCCGTGAATTAAAGTAATTGTAAGGAAAGACCGAAAGAATCGCAATCCCCAGCCCTGCTGCAGTCGTGATCAGTGCCTGTGCAATTCCTGCAGTAACAGCCTGAGGGTGTTCGATGCCTGCCGAACCCAGTGCTTCAAAGGAAAGAATGATCCCGAGGACCGTGCCAAAAATACCAAGAAGTGGAGCCACGGTAATCATGGTGTCTATAATTCCCATAAATTTGCGCATCCGTTTGATCTCTTCGGCAGTAGCCGATTCCATGGCTTTAACCATAGAAAAGTCTCGATGAAGAATTCCGGTAATAAGAATTTTAATAACATAGTCTTTTGAGTCTCTGGCCTTTATTCTCACAGACTCCCAATCTCCCGCGCGGCACAGTTCAAGAACCTCATCCACAAGCGGCTTGTCCCTGCGCATATTCATGCCGATCCAGAAAAAAATCCGTTCAATAATCACGGTCAATACTATGATGGAACAGGCCAGCAACGGATACATGACCGGCCCTCCTTTCATGAAAATATTCAGCATAATTCTTTCCTTTTTTTGTTCAATATATTTCGGCAGTCATAAAATATAATAGTCCACGGATGGCATCTGTCAAATCTTTTAGACGTTTATATTCATGACGGCCATGTGCCATATCTATGCCTGCTTATTTCTTAGCACAATCTAACTTTACCCTTTCTTGTAAAGACAATGTTTAGCGGATTGGGAAAACGATTTCAAGCCCTGCCATCCAGTTTCTTTCCGGTGCGGGATAGAAATTGCGCGTTGTTCCGCCTCCACCCGCAACCGCATATTGGGAATATTCCTGGTCTGTAAGATTGTCTACCCCGACAAAGCCTTTGAACCACTTCCACGCATAAGAGAGTCTCGTATTTACTGTGTAGTACTTGTCCAGTTTTTTCAATTGATTGGCCTGGTCACTGATGAGGAAATTGGATCCAATATAGTTGTAATCTGCCGAGAAAATAAGGCCTGGAATCACGTCATGGATTCTGAATCCCAGATTCGCCTTGTGTTCCGGCACGGCAGGAATTTCATTTCCTTTGAAAGGAGCCTTCTCAAACTCGGCCTTTTCATAGGTGTAGTTGCCAAAGAACGTTAATTTATTGAAGAGTTCAATCTTGCTCCCGATTTCGATACCCTGGTGAAGTGTTTCAGGATGATTCGTGTTAGTGAATGTGGCGGCGTTGAAAAATATTTCGTCTTTGATTTCAGCACGAAACAGGGTCACATTCCCCTGGATATTTGGCGTAAAGTAATGCCTTATCCCTGCCTCATAATGTTTTCCTGTTTGAGGTTTGAGGTCTGTATTCACGTCAATCCGCGAAGCCAGGGGGTCCCAGACCCAGACTACAAGTTCGTCTGTCAGAGGGAAACGCAAGCTTCGGTTGGCCCGCAAGAAAACAGAGGATTTACCACTGTACTGAAAAGTTAGCCCCGCGCTGTAGGCATTTTCGCGTTCCGTCACAGTATCGTCAAGGGGGGCATAAGAACCTGTGAGGTCTTCCTGATTGAGTTCGTACCGAACCCGTTCACGTCGAGCGCCCACGGACAGAAAAAGATTTTCCAATAGGGCGAATTCATTATTGAAATAAAATCCCAGGCTGTCCCTGTCAATGTCGGTAAGCCCGTATGGCGGCGGTGAACCCACAGTTCCGAAAAATGTTTTCTGATCATATTGTGAAGAATAGATATCTATCCCGGCGATAATTGTGTTTTCATGGTTAAAGATTTTTCCGTCCCAAACGTACCTGGGTGTAATGCTCCATGTTTCTATTTCGGTTTCACTTTCGAATGTTGTCTGAGACGGTACCCAAAGAGACGGAGGATAAAAAAACCATTGATCGTTTTCCCGATCCCTATAAGATAAATCCGTGACAATGTTGCCATATTTTCCCAGATCCAGATCAATCCCCAATTTGAGATACTGATCCGTAACCTCAGCTTCATTAAAAGGCTCATTGCTGGCCTCCGGATCAACAGCCATCTCTGCCTCCGATAGATCGCCAGGAAGGCCATAGTTGTCAGAATGATAAGACCCGCTCAGGTTCAAGCTGAGGAATTCAATCGGATCAAAGAGAATCTTTCCCCCTATATCCTTTGACCGGAATTCTGAATTATCCCTGTACCCGTTTGTGGAGTCATAGCTGGAAAACAGGGAAGCTGCAATATTTCCCTCTCGGCCGCTAATAGACATCTTTTCCTTGTTTCGTCCATAGCTACCGGCAGTGCTCCCTGCAGAAAAAGTCAATTTCTCAGACGGAGTCTTCGTGATAATGTTGATTACACCTCCAACGGCATTATCGCCATAAAGCACGGTCCCTGTTCCCCGCACAATCTCGATCCTTTCAATCTGCTCAAGAGGGATTTGTGTCCAATCTGTCCCGCTTAGATCAATCTCGTTGACACGACGCCCATCTACAAGGACCAGGGTATTAGCGTTGGCTGTTTCTCCAAACCCGCGCAGGTCCACCTGTGCCGTCTTTCCATTGCCGAACCAGTCTCGGACAACGATTCCTTCTTCAGAGCGAAGGACGTCTGATACAGTTCTTGCGTTGGAATTCTCAATATCCTCCTCATAAATCACGGTGACATTGGCCGGAATTCTATCAACACTCTGTTCGGTCCTTGTACCAGTAACCACCACTTCCTTCATTGTGGTTATCACATTAGCATCCTTTTTCTCTCCTTCAGCCAGGCTGAACCCAGGTACGGCTAAAACAGCAAAGAGCACAATTAAAAACAGATACTTTTTCACTTTTTTTCCTCCTTCCCTAACAGGTTATTATAGTTAGGGTCCGGGGCAAAAAAAATCCCCGGACCGAATTAAATCGATCCGGGGATGCCCCTTTTTTATCCTCAAGATCTCCAGGTATACCTCGATCCACGAAAGTTATACCTTCTGCTCAGACAGGTCTTCTGACTCCCCCACCCTTTTAGCGGCCTTCCCATCCATATCCGAACAGTGGCATACAATGACTAAAAGGGTCCCTTTTTTAAGTGTAATCAGAAAAGGGCGGGGTTACAGCGGCGGGTCCGTCCCCGATTTTAACGGGGTTCCCTATTAAGCTCAACATCGAGCATCTGAACAAAACTATTTAGACTAAATAAGAAAGCTATGTCAAGAAAAAATATTATTGGATTGCTTAATACTTCAGGAATATTTAAAACTTACAATTGGAACCTGGCTCCGTTTAGCCGCAGCAATTAAATTATTATCCAGAGTAGCGATGGGTAGTCCTTCCAGAGCACTGAATAAGGTTCGTCTTATCAAAAGCATAAGATATCTTCCGGAAGAAATCATGATTCAGGTAAATCAAGCCTTAATGCTCCATTATGATCTGGAATAAATATATTCTGCTGGACTTGCGAGGAATGCCAACCTATTATTCTTCTTGCCTGTCGACATTCATATATTTTCGGGGTACCGGCGTAACCCGCGGAGTTTTGCCGAGGGGGTTTTCGTCCACCAGGAGTGTGCAGCCATAAACTTGTTCCAACGTTTGGAAAGTGAGAACCTCTTTTGGATCCCCTATCTGTACGATTTCCCCCTTATTGAGTAAAAGTAATCGATCGCCGTACATTGCCGCCAGATTTACGTCATGAGAAACCATAACCACGGTAATTCCTGTTTCATTTTTTAATTTTTCCATTAAATCCATGAGCCGGACCTGGTGGGCAAGGTCCAGAGAAGCGGTAGGCTCATCCAGAAGAATAATTTCGGGTTCTTGACAAATGGCTTTTGCAACAAAAACCCGCTGCTGTTCCCCGCCGCTTAACTGGTCTAGTTTTCGATGTGCCAGATGTTCTATGCCGGTAAAAGCCAGCGCTTGCGTTGCAATTTTCAAATCTTTTTCTTGTTCGAGTCCCAGCATTCCGAGATAGGGTGATCGACCCATAAGTACAATTTCGGTTACCGAAAAAGGGAAATCGACCGGTATCATCTGAGGGACAAAAGCAATGGTTCGTGCCAGAGTCTTGCGGCTATATCGATCGATAGGGCGATTCAGTATCATCAGTTGATCGATTTGAGATTTCAAGATTCCAGCCATCATCTTCAGCAATGTGGTTTTTCCGGAACCGTTTGGGCCTATGATGATGAAAAAATCACCTGTTGCGACAGAAAAGGTAAGATTTTTCAGAGCCGGGAAATCCCCATAATAATAATTCAGATTTTTAACATCTATCGCCAAGTTAGCTCGCTTCGCTCACAATTGGAATGCCGGAATATTGGAACACTGGAATATTGGGTTCTGGGCCTCCGGCTCGGAGAGTCTGTGGCTCAGAGAGAAAATGGAAAGTTGGGTTGTTGTAAAATTCCTCTTGACGGGAATTAAATAGAGGAATATCATTTTCATTAAATCATTATTCCAATATTCCGTCATTCCATTATTCCATGTCCGAGTTAACAACATAAGCCTAAAAAATATCTTTATTTTCAATAGATTGTAGAATTTCCAAGACGTCATACTATCGCCGGGTTTTTTTTAATAAAAAGATAAAGATCGGTGCACCGATCATTGCGGTAATCACACCCGCAGGCATCTCGCCCTGTTTCGGAAGAACCCTTGCCAGGACATCGCAAAAAACAAGGTAAGCGCCTCCGCCAAGAACACATGCCGGAACAAGCACCCGGTGGTCCGGCCCGAAAATAAGTCGAAGAAGATGCGGCACAACCAGTCCCACAAAACCGACAAGCCCGCAGTAAGAAACCGTTGCGCTGACCATAAATGAAGTCACCACCAGCAGTATAACAGTTACCGCCTTTATATTTACTCCCATGGTTTGTGCCATTTCCTTGCCCATCAGCAGCAGATTCATGGAGTTGGAAAACCAGAAAATCAGGATAAAACAGGGACAAAGTATTGCAGCAAGTATTCCCACATGGCCGATATCGACCATTGAAAGGTCACCCAT
>JAUWLP010000123.1 GCA_030613575.1 Desulfobacteraceae bacterium | reverse complement strand
GGGCACTAGTTACTTTTTACGAGACTGACAGAATTAAATGGCCATTATATTTATTTTTTTTTGATATTCAAGTTTTTTCTGGTACTCTGATGCTTTTTCAAAATCGTTCAATGCATTGTAGCAGTTTACAATAAATCCAAGGGATTGTTTTGAATGTTGAAATTTTAGAAAAAATGACAGTGCTGTTTCAAAAGCATCCAAATTCATATGGCTTATCCCCAAACACAGGTTGAGCTGCTCATTGCCAGGGAAATACTCAACCCCTTTTGAAAGGATTTCAACCGATTCATGATAGGCTCTTTTCTTTTGATTTAAGACGCCCAGTCCCAGATAAGCGCGCGGGTCAGGATGGTAGCTCAACGCTTTTATGTATAATTTTTCAGCAATGTTATCCTTTCCTTTTATGTCTTCATTTAATGCATAATCCCCATGATCAAAGGTCATTCCAAGCCTGGAGCAAAAATCGGCATGCATGGGATAAAATTCCTTTTTGTCGATAAGCTCAATGGCGTTCACGATTGCAGGAAGAAATTCATAATATTTGGTTCTTAATTTTTGCCCAAAGGAGATTACAACTTCACGGGACAATTTAGTATCTGTTTCAAAATATTTGATATCCTCAATACGATTTAACCATACATCCTCAGACACATTAAATTTTTTCTTATATTCAGAGTAGAGTGCGGTTCCCGGAAACAAAGAAAGAACAGAAGAATAAAGAACCAACGGTTTGGTTTTTTTAATCAAATCGATGCTTTCTTGAATGGTTTTCCTGCTTTCTCCGGGAGAGCCATAGATAAAATAGGCCCGCGGTAAAACGCCGTATTTTGAAGTGATGGCAAAAGCTTTTTCGATCTCACCGGTTGTGATTTTTTTGTTCAGAGAATCTCGAATTTTTTCGGAACCGCTTTCTATCCCGTAACTGATCTGAATGCAGCCGGCCTTTCTCATCCAGGAAAGGACTTCTTCACTCATATAATTGACCCTGGATATGGCATTCCACGCTATCTTAAGATTTTTTTCAAGGATTTTTTTACAAACTTCGACAACACGTTTTTTATTGACACTGAATGTATCATCCGAGAAATAAAAAAAGTTGACACCCTTTTTGTAAAGGAGTTCGAGTTCTTCAACAAAATAGTCGACTGAATGAAACCTGACCTTACGGCCCCAAAATTTGGGTGAACCGCAAAAGGTGCATTTCCCCGGACAGCCCCGGGTTAAAGACAGATGTTGGTATTCAAAGTACTTTGCCGGAACAGGCAGCTGATCAAGATCTTGAATCGGTTCGGCAGGTTTTGTTTGGATAACCTTGCCGTCTTTTTTGAAAGCAATGCCTCTGATATTTCCTGTCTGTTCATCTTCTCCTTTTTCAATGCTTCTGATCAGATTTAAAAATGTGTATTCACCCTCCCCGATAACCACAAAATCGATTTCCGGGAAATGGGTTAAGAAATGTTTCCATAAAAAAGTGGCACTCACGCCGCCAAAAACAATTTTCACCTCCGGATCGATCTGTTTGGCTATTTGAGCAATCTCGATGCCTCCCCAACGGTTTGCCTGCAAAATAGAAAACCCTATGACATCGGGTTTTTTTTCAAGCAGGATTTCACTGATTTTTTCAGGTGTTTCATTGATTTTGCACCAGTTCAATATTTCGACATCGTAATTATTTTCTTTTAGTACAGCGCCTACGTAGTATATGCCGATGGGCGGGACAATCACATCTTCGGTGTTGCTCCGTTCTTCAAGCCAGTATGGATATATAAGCAATATTTTCATTTTTCGCTTTTATTAACAGTTTTTTATGGTAAAAATAAAATCGCGAAACGATTGTATAACTTGATAGTATAGGAATTTATTTTTTTGGGACACAGACCCGCCTGCCATTGCAAGGCACGAACGGGCAGGTGAACACAGATTAAAAAGTTTTTTAAATTATAAATAATAATATTATCTGTGTATATCTGCGAAAATCTGTGTCCTATTTAACTTGAATCTCTATCATAGTTTGGTAATAATTTAAACATAACATATAGAGGAGAATGCCTTATGTTTTTATCCCTTATCCAGAAACGCAGAAGTATACGTAAATATTTGGAAAAACCAGTGGAGGCCGAAAAAATCGATGCCCTCGTTGAGGCAGCGCTGCGTTCCCCTTCATCAAGAGGGTTTAACCCCTGGGAGTTTATCGTTGTTACGGATAAGACTTTACTCGAAAAGCTTTCAAAGGCAAAACCGCACGGCGCATCATTTTTAAAAAATGCTCCCCTGGGAATCGTTGTCTGCGCAGATCCTGAAAAATGCGATGTATGGGTTGAAGATGCTTCCATCGCTACTATCTTTATCCACCTGGCGGCAGAGTCGATGGGGCTCGGAAGCTGCTGGATCCAGATTAGAAAAAGAATGCATGATCAGACAACAACCGCGCAGGCGTATATCCGCGATCTTTTAGATATTCCGGAGAATTTAAGTGTAGAGTCGATTGTCGCCATCGGATACCCTGGTGAAAAAAAACCCCCTCACCTGAAGGAAGAACTGCAATATAGAAAAGTTCATTATGATTTTTACGGCAATTGATTTATTGACATAAAATCTAAAATATGATCAATTTATTTTTTTTTGAGATTGTGAATATTGATAAATTACGAGGTCTGCATTAACGAATATTTGTAACCATGCCCCAAGCAGTCGTTGCCAACAATAACAAAAAGGAGGAAAAATGGAAAAAATATTAATTATCGGATGTAAGAATACGATGGATAATGTTTGTATAGCATGTTCCCGATGTATGGTTGCTTTTAACAAAAGAGATGGTGAATTTAGTCGATATAAAGATAAAGATGCTGAACTTATAGGTATTTTAAATTGTGGAGGATGTCCTGGAGTCAGTGTAGTTACAAGACTTGCTCAAATGGCATGTTGGAATGCACAGAATGGTGAAAAAGCAACGAAAATTCACATAGCAGCCTGCATACTTGATCATTGTCCTGAAAAAGAGACAATAATCAATAAAACTAAGGCTAAAACAGCTATAGAAGTAATTGAAGGAGCTCATAATTACAAACCAGAAGGTTTATTTGCATAACAGAAGTATATCGCAGCCGCGTTAATTAAACGTCTCGGAAATTCTACAACTTGTCGAAATCAAAAGTCTTTTAATGGCAACCTGTTTATGCCATTGGAATGGAATAATGGAATAATGGAATGCTGGAACATTGGGGATAAAGGCGGAAATAAACCATTTTAATTGTAAAAAACTCCTTCAAACCCATCATTCCATCATTCCAATTGGGCCGAAGGCCCTAAGTTCGGCAGTACAACGATCTTAAGTTTTCAAGAGAAAATGATGAAAAACAGAACGGTTAAGGTGGGGCGGAATGATCCTTGCCCCTGCGGAAGCGGGCTTAAATATAAAAAATGCTGCGTCGGCAAGTCAAAGTTGGAGCCTGATAACCTCAAGGCCTCATATGCTAAAAAATATAGAATTCGACTCAAGCAGGCAGCGGATATTGAAGGCATCAGGAAAGCCGGGTGTCTTGTCCTGGATACACTGGACCTGGTAGAATCTGAAATAAGGCCTGGCATTGCCACCGATGAGATTAACACCCTTGTACATGAATACACTATTAAACATGGAGCCACCCCTGCACCTTTGAACTATCGAGGGTTTCCAAAAAGCGTTTGTGTTTCCGTAAATAAAGTGATCTGTCACGGAATCCCCGGTGAACGGGTTTTGAAGGACGGGGATATTGTCAATGTCGATATAACGTCCATTTTAAATGGATATTATGCCGACGCAAGTAAAACCTTTTTCGTAGGGACACCCGGATCCGAAGCTCGAAAGATCGTTCGGGTGGCTAAAAAGTGCCTCGTCAAGGGCATGTCCATGATTAAGCCCGGAAACACCATCGGCGATATCGGATGGGCTATTCAAAAACATGCCGAAAGCCAGGGATGCTCGGTGGTCAGGGAATACGTGGGGCATGGGGTAGGGTTTGATTTCCATGAACCTCCTCAGATTCCCCATTTCGGCCGCAAGGGAGAAGGAATCCGTCTGATTCCGGGCATGGTCTTTACCATTGAACCGATGATCAACCTGGGGGAAAAAGAGCTTGTTATTCTGAGGGATAAATGGACAGCCGTTACTAAAGACCGTTCACTTTCCGCACAGTTTGAACAAACACTTCTTGTTACTGATCATGGTTGTGAAAGCCTGACGCCTTATGAGATATAAATCAATACTGGAAAAATCGAACTAGTTTAGGTCATTGGTATTTGGAATTTGACATTTGTTTGGAATTTGATGCTTGAAATTTGCTATTTTAAAGAAATCAGTGAACGGTTACCAAAAATCGTATCCGCCTTTTTTGATACCCTATCCTACCCACACGGAGCAGTCTGGGGCGGCTGTCAACACTCAAGACCTTTCAGCTTTCTTATTTCTTCCCGCGCTTCCTCCCTGCTGTTTGTAAAAATCAGCAAATCTTGACCCACGACGTAATATCTTTCCTGGAGTTCCAGAATTCTTAGTCCACCCGAGGTATCGATTTCTACACCACTTGCTAATGTTACCATTGTCATTTATTTCGATACTTGGATTGAAAGACGTATCGCTCCTCCCAACCCGGATAAACCAGGAAAGTTACAAGTGAGCTAAAGTTTGAAGTGAGCTAAAGTTAAGGAGTCGCTACGCTCCGGCTTCTATACAAATTGGCAGTATTCCTTAACTTTAGGCACTTTAGATCACTTTAGGCATTTCACACTTAATTGGTTAAGCATTTTTTTGCCATAACAAGCACAAAATTTACAACTAAGGTACTAATATTTACACGCCAGTTCATACCCTGCTCGCACAGCGGTAAAGGTATCCTGTACATTGCGGGCATCGCCGATGATTTCTATATTTGCAATTGCCTTTTTAATTTCATCGTCCGGTTCCGGCGCAGAAAGCATTCCGGAAGCCAGAATAACGCTCTGGAAAGGTTTCAGAGACAGTATTTCTCCATCCTTTTCCACCTCAACGCTGTCAGCTTTAAACTCCTTAACCGCTGTTTGGGGCATCAGGGTCACCTTTTCCAATTGCTCAATTCTCATCAAGGCCAATTTCTTTGTAATCATTTCCATGGCGCCGCCCAGTTGATCAATAATCTCTACGGCCACGACATCATACCCTTCTTTGCCCAATTTTTCAGTAATCTCAAGCCCGACCTGACCCACTCCGATGACCAGGATCCTTGACCCTTTTACCTTCTTTTTTTCCCGGAAATAATTTATACATGTCATGACATGCTGATTATCAAGGCCTTTGATCTTGGGGATATTTTGAACCGCTCCGGTAGCCCACACTAAAAGATCGGGCTGAATTTCTTTTATAAGGGCTGCATCTACAGCCCTGTTCATAAGGATAGAAGTCCCGCTGGATCTCACAGAACGTTTAATCGATTCAAACCCCTCTTTCATTTTTTCCTTTCCCGGGGCCTGCCATGCCAGGGCGAATTGCCCGCCCAAATGACCTGTTTTTTCGGCTAATGTAACCTTGTGACCGCGCCTGCTCATGTACTGGGCCGCACTCATTCCGGCAGGTCCTCCTCCCGCGATTAAAACTTTAATAGGATTGGATGTGAACGTCAGCTCCGGCAAACCGATCTCCGGGTTTAGATTGCAGCCCAGGGGCTCTCCGCTTTTCATTCGATGAAGGCATCCCTGGAGGCAATAGCCGCAATATATAACCTCCTCATACATGCCTTTTTCCCATTTTTCTATCAAATCGGGATCTGCAATAAGCGGCCTTCCCAGGGCCACAAGATCGCCAAGGTTCTGGTCCAGAAACTTGATTAATTTTTCTTTTCTGCCCATTCTGCCGGCCACAATCAAGGGAAGTGTGGTATGTTCACGTACCCAGGCCAGGGCATCAATTTGAGGCTTATCCGGAAGGCTGGTATGGTGAAAATACCATGGAGGACTGAAGCAGGCATTTCCCATACCCACGTGTATGGCGTCGATTCCGCTTTCTTCCGCCAATTTCAGCAGCGGTAGAAGGTCTTCCTGGCTGATACCGAACTCAGGGGACATCTCATTACCGGAGATTCGGAGGATACAGGGAATTTCAGGGGCCCCTTGTTTTACTGCTGAAAGTGCCTCCCTTGCAAAAAGCGACCGGTCCCGGCCATAGCGATCTTCCCTCTTGTTAAGCTTTCCATTCAAAAATTGGGAAATGAGAAAACCGTGTCCTCCCTGAATTTCTATAAGGTCGAACCCTGCTTGCTTTGCCTTTTGGGCAGCGGATTTGTAACCGCCAAGAATCGCCTCGATCTCTTGCTCGATGAGTGCTTCCGAGACGTTGCCCTGTCTGGCAACACATGTCATAACCGAAGGCGCCTTGGGCTGGTGGCCAATTACCTTGGGATTGGCCGCCGCACCGCCATGATTCAGATGAAGGCAGGCAAATCGAGCTTCCTTATGTATAACGTCAACAATCTTCTGAAGTTCTCCAACGCTTTCGGGAAGATGGATGCAGGGCTGCTTGGGATGTTCTCTGCCGTCAGCAGTGACTGATACGGGCTCAATAATAACCACACCCGGACCGCTTCTCGCAATTTGTTGGTAGAAAGTTAACTGGCGATCGGTCACAGTGCCGTCAGGATTGCCACGCCCTATCTTGACCGGGGGAAAAACAAATCTATTGACAAGCTCCAGCTCACCCAACTTAAATGTCTCGAACATTCTTTTCATGGCGGACCCCTCTTAACCCACTTAGTGGTTGGATTTACTCTTTTTTAGCTCAGAAAGCTCAACCTTCTTCTTTTCAATTTCTATTTCTAACTCCTCAATAAAAAGCATCTGTTGAGGTCGCACTGAATGGGCTGGAAGTGCATCTTCTCGGTCTTTCAGTTTTTCCTCAAGCTCCTTTATCTCTTTTTTTAACTCTTTTTCTTTTACCATAATCAAATGAGACCTTTTATTTAAAAAAGACCACCTTCCTTTATTCCATCAAACTTCACATCGTTGTCAAAGACCAAAGGCAAAAAGCACACCACCAACGGCCAGGCCAAAAACAAGATTGAAAGCCTTAATCAGTAAGGAGTCTTTAAGGCTATATGAAATCATGGGAAGCATGCCATGACCATCCTGTACAAACGATGTTGTAAGAAGCACGGAAAACGGAACAAGTCCCTGCGCATACATCATCACAAATATGAGATGGGGCCCTGATTCCGGGATGATGCCCATCAACGCTCCGATCAACAATACCCAGAGCATATGGTCTTGGATAAAGGCATTTAGGTTCCAGAAGGCCATGCCCCAATGCACAAAAAGAAGGGCTCCAAATGTCCACAAGAAGATGCGAGAAAGGTGTTTTTTTATGATGTGGCCCCAGATATGGGACTCAAGATAGTGTTCAGGGCAAACCATAATAATGTATAACGTGCATAGTGAAAGAGATATAAAGGTAATGCGTTTCCAGTCCCATGTGGTTGAGCCGAGAGTTCCTGTTGTGATCAAGACCAGGAATGAGGCTATAAGCACAAACAGAAGGAATCTGTTAAAGGAAAGTGACTGAAAGTGTCCGATGAAATTGTTGGGTCTAAAGGTGTCGCCGATTTTTTCCTGAATGTCCGTACCGGGCAGACATTTTTCACAATATACATCAATGCATGATTCGCAAGTGGTTATCCCCAGAGTAAGGATAATACTGTCACTTATCCAGGCAAAAGCTATTCCCAGCACAAATAGCAGTCCGAAAAGGGCCAGAGCCGTACCCGGAAATTGTGCAAGCATCACAAACGCCTCGTCTCCGGACGTAGCTATCATTCCACCTACTATGGCGCCGAAAGAGATCATGCCATGGACATAAAGGCTTACGTTCATAAACGCGCCCAGACAACCGGGGGTGGAACCCAGAAAAGACGCCAAGGTATATTGTCTCCAGCGGCCTCCTTTGATGATGTCTGACATGCGCCTTTTGCTTGCCATATCAATAAAATCGACCAGAAGCATCATCACAAACACAAAAAAGCTGATCATTAAAGCGTGTTTGAAGATAGACGTAAGTTCCATGGTTTTTTGCTTATCACCGTTGGCTGTGTTGTTTGAGTCAGCGTATCGACTA
>JAUWLP010000095.1 GCA_030613575.1 Desulfobacteraceae bacterium | reverse complement strand
GTGTTGAGTGGTTAGGATAAAACCGCGTTTTCCGTCGATAATGACTCCGGAGCCCAGGCTGGATCGTTTGTATCGGCGTTCAAATCCGGGGTCAAAAAAGTCATTAAAAAAATTTTCGAAAGAAGGACCCATACCGAATCCGGAAAAAGGATTAACCCGCTTGCGAACCTCGAATTCTGAACTTATGTTAACGACAACCGGACTGATTTTTTTTACGGCCATTACAACGGCGCTTTCCCGTGGGTTTTCGGCGGCAGGGTTGTCAGAGGGGTTAACAAAAAGCATAATAGAAAAAATAAGAACGGCAACCACCGAAACTATAAGTTTATTATTGTTTTGTGTTTTTATCTTTGGCATTTTAGACATCTTTATAATAATATACTGTGCACGTCATTAAATGGCGTTTCTTTATCAATTGGATTATCAGTTGTCCATTCCAATATTTAGAAAGGTCAACATATAACCGTTAAAAGTATAGCTAAAGAAACACATATATCATGAGCATAACAACCATTCAAGATATCTTACCGCTGGTAGAGCAACCCAGCCATTATTTAGGCTCGGAAATAAACACGATTAAAAAAGACCACAGCAATGTCAACCTATGTTTTGCTCTTGCTTTTCCTGACCTCTATGAAATAGGCACATCGCATTTTGGCCTTCAGATTCTTTATCATATCCTGAACCGTCATCCCGAGATAGCTGCTGAACGGGTTTTTGCTCTCGGGGTCGATATGGAACTTCACCTCAGATCATCCGGCATTCCGATTATGTCCATGGAATCTCATAAACCCCTTGACCGGTTTGATATCATTGGTTTTAGTCTGCTTTATGAACTGAACTATACAAATATACTTACCATGCTGGAGTTAGCACATATCCCCTTTTTTGCAAGACAAAGAGACGATTCACACCCCTTTGTTATTGCCGGCGGTCCCTGTACCTGTAGTCCGGAGCCGGTCGCAGATTTTTTTGATGCTATTGTGGTGGGAGACGGAGAAAAAGTGATCATGGAGATGTCCCGCGCCTGGCTTAAATGGAAAGCGAGGGGCAAGAGCGACAAGAAAAATCTTTTGAGAAACTGGTCCCATATTGAAGGTGTCTATATCCCATTGTTTTTTAAACCCAAATATGATGAAAAAGGTTTTCAGTCCCTTGTACCCGAATTCTCAGAATATAAGACGGTTAAAAGAGCAATTGTTAATGATCTTGACCATGCGCCTTTTCCGGATGCACCCATAATTCCTTACGGCAAACCGGTGCATGATCGTCTTCGGATTGAGATATCACGGGGATGTACCAGAGGTTGCCGATTCTGTCAGGCCGGAATGATATATCGTCCAGTCCGTGAACGATCCTTAGAAACCCTGTTGTCTCTTTCTGATGCGTGTATCGCGTCAACCGGTTATGAGGACATGTCTCTTTTATCATTAAGCACTGGGGATTATAAATGTATATTTCCCCTCATGGAACGTCTGATGGATCGTTATACGTCCCGCCGTATTGCGGTTTCATTACCTTCACTGCGTGTCGGCACATTAACACCGGAACTTATGCAGCTTGTTAAAAAGGTTAGAAAGACAGGTTTTACCATAGCACCGGAAGCCGGCAGCCAGCGGCTCCGGGATGTTATTAACAAAAACATTACGCAAGAAGAGATTGAAAATACAATTAAAAATGCATTCAGCCTTGGCTGGCAGGTGATAAAACTCTATTTTATGATCGGTCTTCCCACCGAAACCAATGATGATTTGCAGGCGATTGTTGATCTTGTAAAAAAACTGCGTAAGATCAAAGGACCCAACGGACGAAGGGGTAAGCTCAATGTAAGTGTGGCAACATTTATTCCAAAATCCCACACCCCTTTTCAATGGGCTTCTCAGATTTCTTTGGCCGATTCCAAGCAAAAAATACGATGGTTAAAAAGTAACCTTAAAATGCCCGGGGTTCAGTTTAAATGGCAAAATCCTGAAGTCAGCATACTTGAAGGTCTTTGGGCTCGTGGTGACAGGCGCCTTAGCCGATTACTGGTGAATGCATACAAAAAAGGGTGTAAATTCGATGGCTGGAGCGATAAGTTTAAGTATCAATTATGGAAAGAAGCTTTATGCGATGAGGATGTGGATATCGATTTTTATACAACACGTGTAAGGGATACGGAAGAACCGTTGCCATGGGATTATATTGATACAAAGGTTACAAAAGATTTTTTAAAGAGCGAATTAAAAAAAGCCGAACAGGGCGAACATACTGTTGATTGTCGCAGTGGTGATTGTAACAGTTGCGGCGTTTGTGACTTTAAAATTATTGAGACCAAGGTATTTGACAACTATGAAGAAGGGCCCTTAAAAAAATTTTCGGCAGACGATATTAAAGAAACGTTTCATAAAAAACTGAAGATATCATTTTCAAAGCAGGGCCAGGCCAAGTATTTTGGGCATCTTGAACTGGTTAAAATTTTTTTACGTGCCATCAGTCGCGCAGGGATACCGATTAAATATTCAGAAGGTTTTCATCCAAAGCCGAAAATTTCATTCGAAGATCCCCTTCCTGTTGGTTTGGAAAGCCTGAACGAATTGTTTTATTTATCATTGCGTGGGGATGTTAAACGGCAGAGTATTATAGATCGATTAAACAAACATCTTCCCAAAGGTCTTGCTGTTTTTAACTGTCAGTTTGC
Source organism: Desulfobacteraceae bacterium (assembly GCA_030613575.1). GTDB lineage: Bacteria > Desulfobacterota > Desulfobacteria > Desulfobacterales > UBA11574 > S5133MH16. Next base: position 7,500 of record JAUWLP010000095.1, on the reverse strand, counting down.
CCCGGCAAAGTCTGTCTCTAAGGTGTTGTCGTCAGCAACCTATGTGGTTACAAAAAAAGATGGTTTTTTTGATGAACAAGACTTAAAATGTTTTGTAAACAGCCGAGAGTTTGTTGTTATGCGAACCAGACCAAAAAGGAAAACAAAAAAGATAGATTTAAAAGAAATGGTTTTAAAAATAGAGTTGTCTACTCCGAATAGACTGAAGATGACACTAAGATCCGAGCCGGGCAAAACTGTGCGACCTTTTGAGGTTATGGAAAAAATATTCTGCATGCCCATGGAAGAAATAAAACAGGCCTCTATTGTCAAATTGTTTTAGGGTATCAAGGCTTGGTCAATGTTGACCGATAGGCAATAAAAGCGATGTATAAAAAGATAATCATAAATGTAGCAGAACATGAAACACGGGTTGCTCTTCTTGAGGATGGGAACATAGCGGAACTCTTTATCGAGCGTGGCGATGTTTCAGATATTGCCGGCAATATTTACAAGGGGAAGGTGCAGCGGGTTCTACCGGGTATGCAGGCCGCTTTTGTGGACATTGGGCTTAAGCAGGCCGCTTTTATATATGTAAATGATATAAATGACGGAAGATATAGTGAGGTTGAGAACCTCCTGATAGAAAGGAATGGGGATGAAAACGATTCCTTTAACATCAATAGCTCCGTCCTTTCTCCGTCCTTGATTAACCACGAATATCATATAGAGGAAATGATTACAGAAGGTCAGGATATAATGGTTCAGGCCGCCAAAGCTCCTTTAGGTTCTAAAGGAGCTCGTGTAACAACGCATATATCTCTTCCAGGTCGTTTTATCGTGCTAATGCCAATATCTGATCATATAGGAATATCACGTAAAATAGAGGATGAAACTGAACGGAATCGGTTAAAGGAAATCGTTGAATCTTTACGTAGAGACAATGTCGGTTATATTGTAAGAACTGCTGCGGAAGATATCCAAAAAGAAAAAATCGCATATGAAATGGGGTTTTTAAAAAATTTGTGGGAAAACATACAAAAAAAATACCAGACAGCTCCGGCGTCGTCTCTTTTACATAAAGAAGTTACAATTAGCCTTCGAGCCGTACGGGATTTGCTGATGCACGAAGCTGAAAAACTTATCATCGATTCCCGTTCCGGTTATGAGTCTATTCTTTTGTTTCTCGACTCGTTTGTTCCCAGTCTAAAAGATTCTGTGGAGTTTTATGAGGGTCTGGAACCGATTTTTGATGCCTACAATTTAGAGGGTGACATTTCTCGTGTTTTAAAGAAGAAGGTATGGCTAAAATCAGGTGGTTACATCGTAATAGAACATACAGAGGCGCTCGTGGCAATCGATGTAAATACCGGACGCTTTGTAGGCAAGTATAACCTGGAAGAAACAATTTTGAAGACCAACCTAGAAGCCGTGAAGGAAATCGCCTATCAAATCCGCCTCCGGGATATTGGGGGTATTATAATTATCGATTTTATCGATATGGCAAAAAAGTCTAATCAGGAGAAAGTTTTTAATGCACTAAAGGAGGCCCTTAGGAAGGATAAGAGTAAAACCCATATTCTTCCTATATCAGAGATGGGCCTGATACAGATGACCCGTAAGCGGATCAGGAAGCCCCTTACCCGGATTTTATGTGAGCCGTGCTTTTATTGCGACGGGGAGGGGTATCTCATATCAAGACAGACAATATGTTATGATATATATAGGGAGATACTCCGTGAATCACGAGACATGATGGGAGTCAAGGTGAGCTTGAAAGTAAATCCCGAAATTGCCGAATTGCTTCATGGCGAGGAAAACCATCTTATCGTCTCCCTTGAACGAATTATTGGAAAACAGATTATAATATATCCCAATTCACAACTTCATATGGAAGAATTTGATGTTTTAGAAATTCTAAAAGATTAACAGGGCTTTAATTATTTTGATTTCCCATGTTTTTTTGGGTATTGACAATATAAAAAGGTTGTGCTTTTATAATAAGGTTTAAGCTAATAAATCTCGGCCTGTTCAACCGGCAGGAAAAGGGTTTGTTTCTTTTTGGGCAATTGTCCAGGCTGGACATTATAGTTAAGGATGTTACATTATGAAAAGAACCTATCAACCAAGTAGAATAAAACGTGCACGAACACACGGGTTTTTAAAAAGGATGTCAACCAAGCAGGGGAGAAAGATTATTAACAGGAGAAGGTCTAAAGGGAGAACCCGTTTGTCGGTATAATAAGCATCGTTTTTGATCTCAATAATATAATAAATGCATCAATAGCAATGGGTTGCAGAGGACAACACCTTTTGCGCTTTTTATTTACCAAGGCAGACAGAATTCTGAAACGATCCGAGTTTCTTCAATTATCAAAGTTCGGTAAGAAAACTCAAAACAGATATTTTGTGGCTATCTTTTCTCCGGGTCGATTTCAAAGAACACGCCTTGGTGTGACAGTGGCGAGAAAAGTTGGAAACGCAACAATACGAAACAGGATTAAACGGTTTTCTCGCGAATATTTTCGGCTAAACAGGCACATTATTACAGGTTACTGGGATATAAATATCATAGCAAAGAAAAAGGCCGCAGACCTATCATCGAAACAAGCTTTTTTATCCCTGCAAAACATTTTTAACAGCATATCAAGGAGTCGTGGTCATCAATAGAATATGCCTGATGGTCCCCTTATTTTTGATAAGGGCATATCAATTAATATTGTCTCCGATTTTGGCTCCTGTATGTCGTTTTTATCCAACCTGTTCTGAATATGCCTATCAGGCTATTTTGCGTTATGGACTACTTAAAGGATTTTTCCTTGCCTTAAAGAGAATTTTAAAGTGTCATCCCTTTAATCCAGGGGGAATCGATTCTGTTCCTTAAAGCGCAACATCCTACAACCTTGATAGAGCAGTATTGGTATACATGATGCCGGTCCAAGACGGGAACATATATGCCAGCCTTCTATCAATCCCACGAAAATATTTACTCCTCTGCACCTAACGGATAGAAATCATTTATTTTTGTCTGACCGGAAATTATTTCTGGCCATTACTGAATATTGGAGAAGATAATGGAACAAGCTCGACTATTTATTGCCATAGCACTTTCCCTAATTGTTTTTATATTGTGGAATTTTTTCTTTGTTGAAAAGAAAGTGAATCAACTACCCAAACAGGCTCAGCAAAAGGAGCAGAAAACAGATAAAAAGCTGGAGATATTAAAAAAAGAGCAAGTTGTGACCGAAACATTGTCTTCATTCGACAAGGTCCATGCTCAGCCGACAAAACCATCAAGAACAATCACGGTCAAAACGCCCTTATACGTGGTGAAGATTTCAGAAAAAGGTGCTGTGTTTAAAAGTTTTGTTCTTAATAATTACCGGAAAACCATAGATGCCGATTCACCGTTACTTGAAATGATATCTCCGGACATATCCGGAGGAACAATCCGATTGGGATTTGCAGGTAATAGTCTTAGTGGTCTCGATGATGCGGTTTTTTCAGCAGACCTTGGCGATGATTCCGTTGATATCTACAACAAAGCTAAAGAGATCTCTTTTGTCTGGACATCTACTCAGGGCGTGGTTGTTGAAAAGAAATATTTATTTTCATCAGAAAACTATATGATCGATCTTAGTGTTACTATCAAAAACTTTTCCAGCGAGACCCTTCAGGATAGTCTCATCCTTTCCTTAGTGCGACCGGCCGAAGCAGAAGAGAGCCGGTACGGCTTTGCGGGTCCGAGCGCACTGATAAATAATAAACTCAAACAGATTAAGACAAAGAAAATAAAGGATAAAAACATATATACAGGAAAAGTGAAATGGGTGGCGGTTCAAAACCGTTATTTTATGTCCGCCATCATACCGGATGAACCGGTAGATGCAGACATGCATCTTTACATCGATAACAATATACTGCAAAATCAGTATGTGCAGCCTGAAAGCGTGATTGATTCCGGTGTTAAGCATGTTTTTAAATATAAACTGTTTTTTGGACCAAAGAGCATGAAGGTTTTGAAAAGTCTGGATTATGACCTGGTCAAAGCCGTTAATTTCGGTATGTTTGATATAATCGCCAAACCATGTGTCTGGATAATGAACTTTATATATGATAATTTTATTCCTAATTATGGTGTTGCCATTATCCTTTTAACATTATTTACCAAGGTTATTTTGTGGCCGCTTGGGAATAAGAGTTATAAATCAATGGCTGAAATGAAAAAAATTCAGCCGCTTATGGCGGAGATAAAGGAAAAATATAAAGATGACAAGAAAAGAATGAATCAAGAGGTTATGGGGTTGTACAAAACATACAAAGTAAATCCAATGGGTGGATGTCTGCCCATGGTTGCACAGATTCCTATCTTCTTTGCCCTATATCGGATGTTGTACGAAGCCATAGAATTGAGGCACGCCCCATTTTTCTGGTGGATTAACGATCTGTCTGCTCCGGATCGCCTTTTCAGGTTTGATGTTTCCATTCCCTTTATGCAGGCGCCGTACGGCATCCCGGTTTTAACCATAATCATGGGTGCCTCTATGTTTATACAGCAGAAAATGTCGCCACCCATGGGTGATGCTACTCAAGCAAAAATGATGATGATGATGCCGATAGTTTTTACTGTCATGTTTATCAATTTTTCTTCGGGACTCGTTTTATACTGGCTTGTAAATAATATAGTATCGATGGCCCAACAGTACTATATTCAAAAGAAAAAAGCTTAATCACGGAGGTTATATAATGTCGCATTGTGTGGAATTTGAAGATAAAAATGTCGAAAGGGCTGTCAAGAAAGCCTGTGAAGAACTAAACATACCCCGGGAAAAACTTAAACATGATGTTATTTCTTATGGTTCCACCGGCATTTTTGGACTGGTTGGGACCAAGAAAGCACGAATTCGGGTTACATTACCAGAGCCGTCTCCTAAAGTCGTTTTTGAAACGTCGGATGAAGAAAAGCAAAATGAAAGGTCGTATGAACAGACTGTAGAAGGTGTGGATCCGAAGATAGAAATATCACATGATGTGGGTGAGGATCACAGTGTCACTGATGATCCACAGGAACTTGGCCGGGAAGCTTTGCAAAAGATACTCGATTTAATAACCACTGACGCAACAATATCGATTGAAGAGCATTCTAATAGAATTGTTTTCAATGTGCGAGGCGGAAACTCCGCTGTTCTTATCGGGAAACGCGGGCAAACCCTTGAAGCGATGCAATATCTCGTAGAGAAAATTGTCAACAAGAACAGAAAAGGACGGGTCAGTATTCATATAGATGTGGAAGGCTATCTCGAAAAAAGGAGAATTAGCCTTCAAAAGCTGGCTGTGAGGATGGCGGAAAAGGTGAAAACCACCGAAAAACCTTTAGCAATAGGTCAAATGAATGCTCATGATCGAAGAATCGTGCATATCGCATTGCAGGATGACAACAGGGTTAGAACTCAGAGCAAGGGAGAAGGTTTTTTAAAGAAACTTGTAATATTTCCCAGAAAAAATTCATCCCGCAAGCAGCAATGAGCTTAGAAACTTCACCCCAATTGGCCTCCGGCCTGGAAGCGGGGCCGGAGGCCAATTGGGACATGCCCGTTCGTGTCTTGTAATGGCAGGCGAGGTGAAGCAAACTAACTTGATAGTATAGGAATTTCCTTTTTTGGACACAGACCCGCCTGCCATGCAAGGCACGAGCGGGCAGGTGAACACGGATTGTCAAGATTCTTAAATTGCAAAATAACAATATTATCTGTGTATATCTGCGAAAATCCGCGTCCTATTTAACTTGTATTGGTTGAATCAATATGACCGGATATTTCAAAAAAAGGCTTTGGCAAGCTCGATTCTTGGAATATTCAGGTTGAAAATGGCAACCCGGCGTATCAAAAATGGACAGTGCTACTATCGCTGCAATAGCGACGCCGACCGGAAGAGGCGGAATCGGGATTATTAAAGTCTCCGGCAAAGACGCTTTTTCTATTGCTGCATCTATCTTTAAAAAATCCGCATCGTTATCCGATGATTCCAGGGAAACGGACAAACCACCTTTTTCTTTTTTAAAGTCCCATCGACTTTATCATGGTTATATTGTGGATAAAGAAAAAGGAAGGGTTCTTGATGAGGTGCTTCTGTCAGTGATGCTGGCTCCGCATACCTACACCATGGAGGATGTTGTTGAAATAAACACACATTCCGGATCTGTTGTACAGGCGTCGATTCTAAATTTAGTTTTAAAAAAGGGTGCAAAGCTGGCTGAACCTGGGGAGTTTACGAAAAGAGCCTATCTCAACGGCCGGATTGATCTGACACAGGCCGAGGCGGTTATCGATATTATCAATTCAAAGACCGACAAAGCATTAGAAATAGCAACTTCGCAGATAAAGGGTGATTTAAAAAGCAGGATTGAATCGATAAGGGGCGCCTTGCTTGATATTCTGGTAGAGACAGAGGTTGCCATAGATTTCTCGGATGATGCCGGAGAAATCCTTAATTCGGACAGGACAATCAAAAAGTTGGAGAGGCGGGTTGTTGATGATTTAAAAGAGCTTATTGAGAAATATGAAAATGCACATGTTTTCAGAGATGGCCTTAAAATGGTTGTTGTCGGAAGGCCCAATGTAGGCAAATCGAGCCTAATGAACCGATTGATTCAGGAAGATCGAGCAATTGTTACTCCTATTCCCGGCACGACCAGGGACCTGATCGAAGAAACGTTGAATATCCACGGGATTCCGGTAATAATTGCAGATACCGCCGGTCTTCATGAAACCGATGATCCGGTTGAAGTAATCGGTATTGAAAAGGCGCAGGAATATATTAGGGATTCCGATTTGATTCTTTTCATGGTAGATGCCAGTGATCCATTAATCGAAGAAGATTATAAAATATATGAAATAATAAGCAACAAACAGCTGATAATTGTGATTAACAAATCGGATCTTGTGGAAGATGATTTTGAACTTGAGGTTCCCGATTCATGGAATACATTGCCGAGGATTAAAATTTCAGCCCTATACGGCAGGGGGCTGAACGAGCTTAAGGATTTAATCGTACATCTTTCTATTGGAGAACATGGTCTTGAGGTTCAAAATAAAATCATTCCAAACCTGAGGCATAAAATGGCCCTTGAACGAAGCTTACAGCTTTGCGTTGCTGCTATCGAAGAAATAAGAAAGGAAACATCTTTTGAATTTATTGCCATCGACATAAAGGAGGCCGTAGAAAGTCTCGGTGAAATAATAGGAGATACTACAACGGATGATGTGATCGATCAAATTTTCAGCCGGTTTTGTATCGGAAAATGATGTTTCACGTGAAACAAGTTAGTTCGCTTCGCTCACAATTGGAATTATGGAATTATGGAGTAATGGAATGATGGGTTTGAAGGAGTTTTTTACAATTAAAATGGTTTATTTCCGCCTAACTCCCAATATTCCAACATTCCATTCTTCCATTCTGATGGCATAAACCAGGAGCTATTAAAAGATCTTTAATTTCAACCAATTGTGGAATTTCCGAGAC
>JAUWLP010000037.1 GCA_030613575.1 Desulfobacteraceae bacterium | reverse complement strand
CGTCCGGCCCAGCGGGCATATGCCTGGACAGCCAACGGATGTGCTTCGGTCCTGACGTCAATCATATCCGCCCAAATAGCGCTCAGTCTGGGAATTCCCATAATTATACTTTGTGCCGCCGCGGCTTACCTTCTGGCATTTCTCATGAACAATACCAAAAGCATAAACCCCTTCAAATAACGGGTAATATGTGAATGCCAAAATAATTGGACAAAAGTAGAAATCGCTGATAGAAAGAGTCAAGATTACAGATCAAATTAAAGAGTGCTTAGAATGAGAATTCTGCTGATAATTTTAGGCTTGATTTATGTGTTAAGCCCCTATGACCTTCTCCCCGAATTTTTTTTAGGATGGCCTGGTTTGCTCGACGACTTGATTCTTCTGTTCTTTGGGTGGCGATTTTTGAAAAATCTCAGCCAGAAACAATTCGGTTCCCAGAGCTTTTATCATCAAAGCCGTCAGCCCTTTGAGCGCAACAAAGGATTCTCTGAAAAAGAAACACATAAAACAGATTCACAATTTAAACAAGCAAGCGGACCAAAGGATCCTTACACGGTATTAAATGTCCCCAGGGATGCATCATCTGAAGAAATTAAGAAAGCTTTTAAGCAACTTGCAAACAAATACCATCCGGACAAGGTGCTTCATCTGGGAGATGAGTTCAAAAAACTGGCGGAAGAACGCTTTAAAGAGATACAGGAGGCTTATCGGGAATTGATGCCTAAATAACTGACCTTAGTTGTGTACAGCAAAACAAAATCGTATCTTTTTTTTAAAAGAAAAAAATCCTCAGATGTAAAGCCGGGTTTGGAAATTGATCGTCAAATGAGGATTTGACTACGAATCAAAATCGCAACCATTAGAGAGATGATTTGGATGCGCGATTTCGAACAGAAGTCAAAACAATTTGCGTAACGACTTGAATTCACACATTAAAGACAGCATGAAATCCCCGAATGTAAAATCGCATACAGAAAATCAGGTTTTTTAGGTCTCAAATCAGACTTTCTAATGTATTTGCCATTCCTTTTTAATATTTTTTAACGCCGCAATCAGTTCTTATTTAGGTGTAAATTAAGACATATAGCTTGGTCAGACCCCAATTGAGCTCGTTCGAAGGTAAAGGACAAATTCTTCATGAGAAATTCGGGTCAATTGCTTCTTGATATAGCTTGAGGTATCTTTCCGAAACATTTTGCCACGTATAAGCACCTACTCGCTCCAACCCTTTTGCTATCATTTCTGCTCGCAGTTTTTTATTTTGCAAAAGCTCAGACATTGCAGATGTCATTTCTTCGATGCTATGCGGATCAACAAGATAAGCCGCATCCCCCGCCACTTCAGGCATGCCTGTGATATTTGACGTGATAACAGGCAGCTCCATCTTCATAGCTTCAAGAACAGGGATACCAAACCCTTCATAAAGAGAAGGATATATCAAAAATTCAGCCATTCGGAAAAAAGAATCCAACTCCTTTTCCGAAATAAAACCGGTAAACACGATTTTGTTTTCCATGCCGGCTTCTCTTACCGCAGCATCACATATGTTTTTCATCTTTATTTGATATGGCGCACCGGCCACACTGCCGGTTATGAGTAACTTCCCTGGATATTTCCGCAAATTAACCAGCATTGCAAAAGCATGAATAAGTTTAACAATATTTTTCCTCTCATGAATACCGCCTACGTTCAGAACAAAATTGCTGTTTATTTTAAATTTGCTTTTGAGTCCTTCTTCCAGAGCAAAGTCCTTAGGATTCGGCTCACGGAGCCCGTTTGGTATCACCCTGATCTTCTTGAGTGGTACTCCCACTTTTTTGGCAATATCCTGCTTTGAATATTCTGAAACTGTGGCAATAAAATTATTCAGGCAGCATGCCATCTTAATGCCGGGTTTATACAGAAATGCATTTCTGAATAAACCCATTGCTTCCCTGAAGGTAAACGGAATTACATCATGAACAGTAAGTACGGAAGGCAGTTTTTTACGTAAGGGGAAACTCCAATTATAGAAAAAATGTATAATATCAGCGCTTTGTGACAATGCAATATCCTGAATGGTGTTTGAATCCAGCTTTATATTTTTTACAGACATTGCATGAGATTTGACATCAAGAGGAATTATGGTCAGATTTTGGTTTTGTAAAAAAATATTTTTTACCTGTTCAAGTCTATTTTTTTTACAAAGAACAACAACTGAATGCTCAGTAGACGTAAGATATTTTACTATCTGGACAACACCCTGTTCAACACCACCAATAATGCCGTCATATTTTCGAAAATCAAAAACTACTTTCATATCAAACCTCATGGATAGATTGTTAACAAGCAACTTTTCAATTAAAAACTATTTAACAGGCTGTCAATATCCGTAACGGCAAGGCCTACCGATTCGTCAGCAGCACCATAATAAATATAAACTTGCCCGTCTTTTTCAATCATGCCGTTTGTAAAAACTACATTTCCGAAGAATCCCTCTTTTTCAAAAGGTTCAGTAGGAACAAGTAACGGGGTTGTAGCTCTTCGGATTATTTTAAACGGCTCGTTAAGATCCAGAAGCAAACAAAATAAAGAGTATAATGAATTGTCTCCTTTGCCATGATAAACAATCAACCAACCATCAGCAGTTTTAACAGGAGGTGCGCCGCCACCGATTTTCATTGATTCCCACTTCATATCTCGAGGACGCACTATACATTTATGATTTCCCCAATGCAGTAAGTCGGGAGATTCACTGTACCAGATGGAGGCCTTTCCAAAACCTGAGTTGTTAGGCCTGTGCAACGCGATATATTTGCCGTTTACTTTTTCCGGAAAGATGGCAACGTCTTTATTTTCAGGATGAAAAATTATCCCCATTCTTTCAACTGTTGTAAAATCTTCGGTTACCGCAAGTGCTGTTGACCACGAGTCCTCTGAAATAACGGTAAAATTAATATAATATTTTCCACCAATGAAGGTTACACGTGCATCTTCGCACCCGTATTTTTCAGATTCATCTACCGGATATATAAATGGTTTATCTTCAACTGTGAAATTAATACCATCTTTACTTCTTGCGAGTCTGATATGACTCATTGTTGAAAGATAATCTTTACCTTTATAGATGACTCCTCGCGTATCTTTCAATTGAACATCCGGGTCATCTTTATTAAATTCCATGATACCCGGATACGACTCGCCCTCCTCAAATTTATAAATAGGCGTGCTGACATATCCTGGTTTGGATTTACATCTTTCAGCTACACGCAACAATAAAAGAATTTCATCACCATAGGCGATTGCCCCGGGATTGAAAGCCCCGACAACTTTGTATCCCTCCAAAGACGGTTTCACGTCTGACGGTTTGATAACGGGATTGTTTTCATACTTTTTAATCATAAATACCTCCATCTGTTTTATTTAACCTGATATCTCAATATTAATATTAAAAACAAGAAAATAAAACAAGCGACAACTGCGGGACGGAAATAATATAAAAATCGGCAATTTCAACATTCCCATACAAAATTTATGAGTAACCTCTTGCAAATAAGCATGGAAAAAGATAGGGAACTTGATGAGTTTCTAATCCTGATTGGGGTATAGTAATGAAGAGGAATGGTGGTTTGAACGGTTCGGCAACAATCCCCTATGGAGTGATGCATAAAAACCAGAACAAGAAAGGGTAATGCAAATGACGAAAACAGGACTTGTATATGATGAGTTGTATCTGTTACATGATACCGGTCCCCACCACCCGGAAACAGCTCAAAGACTTACGGCCATCTTAGAAACCCTTGAGGACGCCGGACTTCTCAATAAACTGCTCCGCATAAAACCCGTGCCTGCGGAAAGGGGTGTTTTGGAGCTCTGCCACGAATCGAGTTACATAGACAGTTTTAAGAATGCAGTTGATCTCGGTCTTCCTTTTTTGCACACTCCGGAATGCCCTATAAGTCCCGCCACCTTCGAAGCAGCTCTTAATGCTGTCGGAGGCGTGCTAAAGGGGATAGACAAAGTAATGGAAGGCGGAGTGAAAAACTGCTTTTGTGCGGTAAGACCACCTGGACATCATGCAGAACGATCAAGGGCTATGGGGTTTTGCTACTTTAACAATGTGGCCATTGCGTCAAGATATCTTCAAAAACAACACTCCCTGGAGCGCATTGCGGTAATCGACTGGGATGTACACCACGGCAATGGCACTCAACATATTTTTGAGGATGATGCCACCGTATTTTACACAAGCTTCCACCAAGATCCCGCCTCCTGCTATCCCGGCTCAGGATGGGCTTCGGAAACAGGAAGCGGTGAAGGGCAAGGATACACCTTGAACTTGCCCATGCCTCCTGGTGCAGGCAAAGATGAGTATCTTGAAGCCATGGAAAAGCTTGAACAGGCGATGGATAAGTTCAAACCCCAGTTTGTCCTTATCTCTGCTGGCTTCGACGCCCATCTGGCCGATCCTTTAGCACACATAAGGCTCACTGAAAAAGAGTATGAAGAGCTGACTCGTAGAATCAAGAACATAGCCGAAAAACACGCGGAAGGCAGGCTCGTCTCCGTTCTTGAGGGCGGTTATAACTTAAAAGCGCTGGGAGAGTCGGTCAAAACCCACATGCAGGTCCTTATGGAACCTAAAACCTGTATAAACTGTTCTTGAAAAGAAAATAGTATCTTTAATTTCAGCATATTAGTCAGTAATTATGGCAAACTCAACGCTTGCAGGTTGAAAAATACAAAGCTCGAAAAATTCAAGGTTTACAAACGAAATCGCTAATGATATTAGAATTATATCATGTTCGTAACAAAAAAAATCTGTAAAGACTTTGTCAAGAGATAATTAAACGTCCAATTGGGGCGAAGCCCTAAGTTCTCCTATTTAGTGCCTGAACGAAAACCCCGTTCAGGCACGATTGTTGATTGGCGATTGATGATTGTTGATTGGCGATTGATGATTGTTGATTTAAAAACCAAAATAAATTCATAGAGTTGGTAGCGGCACGATTGGAGCTGAATTCCGCTTCATGGGGTTTTCGGTCAAGCACTATTTAAGGATTAGAAACTTGACGATAAAAGAGAGAAGAAAACATTCGAGAGTCGAAACAAACAACCTCGTATCTTATATTTGTATAGACGATAGAGGCAACAAGACGAAGAAGGGGAGAGGAAAGGCTATAAATATAAGCCGGGGGGGAATCCTCGTAGAAACTCACGGCTCGTTTGAGTGGCAAGATATTTTAAAACTGTCCATTGACATTGAAAATGAAAAACACTTAATTAGTATTAAAGGTAAGGTCATTTATTGCAATGCAGACGGTTTTGGAAAGTTTCGAACTGGAATCCAGCTCCTTGAAACTAATGAAAAAATCGTATCGTTTGTAATAAACTTGTTAAATGCTCATAGCAAATTATTAGGAATAGTTTAACCCACCTGTCGTGATTTAGCCGCCAGTTCGAGTCAGACTTGCTCACTATCCTTCCGGGCTAAAGGCTCGCACAAAAATGAGAACACTACTTTTGAAACCCGCGCCATATCCGACCTTCAAATATAATTGACTTTTTTGACCCATGAGATATCGTCAAAATTATGAGACGCGCAACAGACCGGGAGAGTTGAAGACCGGCGCAATAGGTTTACTGAAAAGGAGCAGCCATGCAAAAGGGGGAGTTTGTCAGGCAGATAAAAGTTAAAGGCAAATCTTACAATATTTCAGATATCACTTTGCTTGAGGAAAAGGGCATAGCAGATATTAAAAGACTCCCTTTTTCCATTAAAATCCTGGTTGAGAACCTGTTAAGAAAGCTGGATGGCAAGACTGTCGGAGATGACGATCTGATCAAGATCGCACAATGGGAAAAACGCTATGATCAGCCAGTAGAAATACCTTTTCATCCGGCGCGAGTTCTGATGCAGGATTTTACAGGTGTTCCGGCAGTGGTTGATCTTGCAGCCATGCGAGATGCCGTAAAAGATCTTGGCGAAGATCCTACGATAATCAATCCGCTTGTTCCTGTAGACTTGATTATCGACCATTCCGTTCAACTCGATTATTATGGTACCGCAGACTCTTTGACCAGAAACGTATTAAAAGAATACGAACGTAACAAAGAAAGATACGCTTTGCTGAAATGGGCACAAAAAAGTTTTGACAACTTTAAGGTTGTTCCTCCCAATTCCGGCATATGCCACCAGGTTAATCTGGAATACCTTGGCAAAGTTGTTATTACTCAAAAAATAGACGGAAAGGTCTTCGCTTACCCGGACACGCTGGTCGGCACCGACTCCCACACAACCATGATTAACGGTATCGGTGTAATGGGATGGGGTGTTGGCGGGATTGAGGCGGAAGCTGTAATGCTCGGCCAGCCGTACTACATGACAATTCCGGAGGTTATCGGTGTCAAGATGATCGGCAGGTTAAAACAGGGCATTACCGCCACTGATCTCGTTCTTACGGTTACGGAAATGCTCAGGAAACAGAATGTGGTGGAAAAATTCGTCGAATATTTCGGCCCAGGCATAAAGAATCTGGCGGTTACCGACCGGGCGACTATCGCCAATATGACACCCGAGTACGGTGCCACACTCGGTTTCTTTCCTGTTGATGAAAAGACCGTGGAATATATGAAAATGACCAACAGAGAAGATTTTGCCGAAGTGGTCGAAAACTACACAAAAACAGTGGGACTTTTCTACACGGGCGAACAAAATCCTGAGTATACCCGGGTATTAGAGTTTGATCTTGCTGCTGTTGAGCCGTGTGTTGCCGGACCGGCAAGGCCCCAGGACAGAATAATCCTGGGCGAACTGAAACAGAACTTTGCCGATATCATGGGATCTGAATACGACAGTGATACTAAAATTGCAGATAGATCCAAATCTCACGATGAACCCGACTATCAAATGATCGGCCCAAAAATGTATGAAGTTAATCTGAACGGTAATATAACGAAAATAGGCAATGGCAGCATCGTTATTGCGGCTATTACATCGTGCACCAACACATCCAACCCCTCTGTTTTGATCGGCGCCGGCCTTGTTGCAAAAAAAGCCGTTGAAAAGGGGCTCAAAGTTCCGTTTTTTGTAAAGACGTCTCTGGCGCCGGGGTCAAAAGTCGTCATCAGCTACCTTAAGAGTTCCGGTCTATTATTTTACCTCGAAGCTCTTGGTTTCTACCTTGCCGGTTTCGGTTGTACAACCTGTATCGGCAACAGCGGCCCCCTTCATCAGGAAATAGAAAGGGTGATTTTAGAAAACAAGCTTACTGTGGCTTCAATCCTTTCAGGAAACAGAAATTTTGAGGCCAGAATCCATCAAAGTGTCAAAGAGAATTTTTTAGCATCGCCAATGCTGGTGGTGGTTCTGGCAATTGCCGGAAGGATCGATATCGATTTGACCACAGAGCCGATCGGTAACGATATTGACGGTGAACCCGTCTACCTTAAAGATATCTGGCCAACCGATGATGAAATAGAAAGCCTTGTTCAAAAACATGTCAAAAAAGAATTTTTTGAGCTGGAGTACCAGAAAATATTTGACGGGGACGAAATCTGGCAGGCACTTCGGGTTGCCGAAAGTACAACTTTCAACTGGGATAAGGAGTCTACCTATATTAAAAAACCGCTGTATTTTGAAAATTTTGGGCTTGAGTTACATAAAACTTGGGATGTGAAAAATGCAAATGCTCTTCTTGTGCTCGGCGATTCTGTTACTACCGATCACATCTCCCCTGCCGGTGCAATTCCGGAAGATTATCCTGCGGGTAAATACCTCAAAGAACAAAACGTTCTTCCCGCAGATTTCAATTCCTACGGATCCAGGAGGGGTAACCATGAAGTCATGATACGGGGTACATTCGGGAACACCAGAATAAAAAACAGGCTCGTTGCTCCGAAGGAAGGCAGCTTTACCTTAAAGTTTCCGGATAAAAAGGAGATGTTCATTTTCGATGCCGCCATGGAGTACATAGATGAAACCAGACCTCTTGTGGTGCTCGGGGGTAAGGAATATGGAACCGGTTCATCAAGGGACTGGGCTGCAAAAGGGACACTTCTTCTGGGAGTAAAGGCGGTAATCGCCGAATCATACGAACGTATCCACAGAAGCAACCTTGTTGGGATGGGAGTTCTGCCGTTATTATTAAAGGAAAACAATAGCCTGGAAAGTCTCGGTCTTAAAGGCTCTGAAACGTTTTCTATAAGCGGGATCGAGAATATGCATCCTCGCAAGATTTTACAGGTAAAGGCGTTAAAGGAAGACGGGAGCGAGGTCAATTTTGAAGTAATTGCTCGCCTGGACACGGACGTTGAAGTCGATTACTTTGTAAACGGCGGTATCCTCAAGTATGTGTTGCGCAAGGTTTTGGAACAGAAATGAAGTTTATACTTTGCAGATTGCAGGTGTTGATTGTAACCGTGTGTGCCGTTCTTTTTGAGATACAACAAGACCTCTGCCAGCGCTCTTGGCTGCGAAAAGGTATTTGTCTGCTTCTGCCACAAATTCTTCTAACTTTCCGTAATAACAAGCCACCCCGCAACTAATTGTTATCCTCTCCAGTGCTTGTCCTCTCAAGTCCTCAAATTGATGGTTAGAAACTTTTTTAACAAGCTCTTTAGCTACATGCTCAGCTTTTTTTACATCGCATCCCAGAACTAAAACAGCAAATTCATCTCCACCGTAGCGAAAAACCATATCTGATTTGCGAACGGAATTTCGTATTAAATTAGCCATTTCTTGCAGTAATTTATCGCCTGTTTGGTGGCCATAAACATCATTATATCGCTTAAAATCATCGAAGTCGATCATGATGAGACACAGTTTCTGCTTATATCTGTCCGATCTGCTTGTCTCCTCCATCAGCCTTACATCAAAATAGCGCCGATTATATAGAGAGGTCAACTTATCTGTGGTTGCCTGTTTTTTGAGTTTGAAGTTTGAATCCATCAATTTTTTTGAAACTTCATTAAGCTGATCCATCTTATTTTGGAGTTCACGATGCAGATCATTAAAGCTTTGATGAATAATAGCTAACTCGTTTTCATCCTTTAGCTCATATCTTTCTCCTGTTATCTGAATCGATTTCGATTTAATATCCTTTGTTAGAGCCTCTACTGATCTAAACCACCGAGACCCCAAGGCAAGACTTAGAAGCATGGGTACAAGCATGACCAACACGCCATATGTAAATATTACTCTCAGATTAGTTGCCTGGCCTGGCATAAGTACAGGGATGACGTACTGAAAAATGATAAATATCATAAAAAGCATAGGTATAGTCGAAGACAAAATGAAAAATAAAAAAAAGTTCTTGCGGAATTTTTCGTTAGTTATGGAAGTCAATAATGCCATCATTACCACCTTATTTTAACACGTTATACAAATCAGATCTTTTGACAATATGAAAACACCTACGCTTTTATTATTTTTAAGTCTTTCTGTCAAGTAACAACAATATGGGTTGTAAATCTACACTATTACCGAAATTTGGGATAGTTGTTCGTTATGTGGTTTTTTACAACAACATCAATGCTCGATTGAATAATTTCTATAATCTGTTCTTTGGAATGAAGCGGGCCACAACCAATCCCCGGACATTCCTTGGATATACGATTCCATTTTTTTTGAGAGCGTAAATTCTCAAACCAGAAGGGGAATGTTTTGCACTGGTCGGGACGAACCGGATAGATTGTGCACCCGTTTTCATAAAAAAAACACCGTCCGTCTGCATGCTCTCTGATACTGTACCCCGACTTTATCGGATAGAGATATTTTTCAATGAAAAAGGGGACCTGAACAGAAATGTATTCGGCTATGCGCGCAAATTCCTCTCTTTCAATATATATTATCCCCGGATCTCCGGTACAACATGTCCCGCACCGCCGGCATTCAAAATGAATTCCATGATCAAAAAAATAGGATCGATTGTATAATCTTTTCATTAGATTTTCACAAAGTTAAGTGTATCAATCCAACCTATTAAAAAAACAGCCTGAAAGCATTTACAATACCGGTTTCAAAACCTCTCATCGTTATCCAAAAGCTAAAAATCCAAGGGACTCTTAGCCGTCTGGATACCTTGCTCCCTTAGAACATGAGTGTAAATCATTGTTGTTGAAACATCTTTATGGCCCAGTAGTTCCTGAATAACCCGGATATTTGTCCCTTCCATCAGCAGATGTGTTGCAAAACTGTGGCGGAAGACGTGTGGAGAAACCTTTTTAACCATACCTGTCCGCCTAACCCCCTGTTTGACCGCTTTTTGCAGAGCAGTCTCATGGATATGATGTCGCCGAATTTTGCCGGATCGTGGGTCTTCTGACAAGCTTTTTGCCGGAAATACATATTGCCAGCCCCATTCCTTATCGGCATTGGGATATTTACGGGCCAATGCATACGGCAGATACACACGGCCATATCCATCAGACAAATCGTTTTCATGAATTATCTTAACATGCGATAAATGTTCGGAAAGCGCAGGTTTAACCGGTTCAGGAAGCATTGTTATTCGATCCTTAAATCCTTTGCCGTCTCGCACGGTAATTTCATTCATGTCAAAGTCTATATCATGAACACGAAGTCGGATGCACTCCATCAATCGAAACCCACTACCATAAATCAATTTTGCCATCAATTGATTTACCCCTGACATGGCCATAATTACTTTTTTAACTTCATCTTTGGTCATTACCACCGGAAGATTCCGCTTTTTTCGCGCCCGGACGGCATCAATTTTCTCACCCTCTAATAAAATATTTAAAACATTTCTGTAAAGAAATAAAAGGGCATTAAAGGCTTGATTCTGAGTAGATGGAGAAACATTTCTATCCACTGCCAGATGGGTAAGAAACTCCTCTATCTCAGGGACACCCATATCTTTAGGATGTCGTTTGTTATGAAAATATATATATCGGGTAATCCATCCAACATAGGTCTCTTCCGTTCGGATGCTGTAATGCTTGCGTCTAAATATTTCCCTTGCAAGATCTAATAATTTCTTTGGGTTCCGTCTGTTATTGTCCTTGACATACTGCATTGATTTTCTCATAATATCTCCATAAATTTTCTACTCGTATATTCTGTAGTTAATCTATATATTGTTATTGCAGAACATGTCAACATAGAATTATTTCTGCAATATCACCTTATATCACAAATTACAGAATTTTTTCCGGTCAATTAAATTGTTATATTTTCAAGGATATTATCATGCTAAACAAGATTCAAGAATGGATCAATCGAACAATAGAAACATACGATAATGATAGAATATCTTGCATTTGTTTTGAGAAAGATTTTGAAGATTATTATCCAAGTGATTTTTTACAGGAAAGTTACTTTGTTGTGGTTAATAAATTGCCAAAGCCTGATTTTCAAGAATTGAGGGATGCAGGTTTTGGTGGTTTTTTAGATAGAGAGTTTGAAGGTATAACCTATAAAAATACTTATTTTATAACAGCTGGGTATGAAAGAAGAATAAGTTTGCACTTTCATGAATTAGTACATGTGATGCAGTGGAAAAGCTTGGGAACACAACAGTTTATAGCCAGGTACATGCAAGAAATAAAACTTCACGGGTATGACAATGCTCCATTAGAGTTAATGGCTTACGAGTATGAAAAACGTTTTGAGCAAAACGAAGACTTACCAAACCTATTGAACGATATAGAGATGAAAATATAACAAACCGCCGGAGCAGACCGGGGGTTACTGAGCGGCTCTCGAAATTTCCAGCTTTAACATAAATTTTAATCATGCAGAGTTTGTCGGCATCAAGCCCCCGGCAGCTCAGCTTTGCGATGGCGCGCCGCTTCGAGGCACGCCATCGGGCGCGAGCTGACATGAGTTGCTGTCCGCCGCAAAGCGGCGGCCATCAACTCAATGGAGCTGACCCCGCTCCCTTTGGTCGCGGCTGTGCTTCGCTTGCCCCCTTGGTTGGGCGAAATGATGATCCGTTAACGATCTATCGAAATATGCGAAAAAAAATCTTAATAACCCATTATTAACAATACAGCGAAAGGGGCTGTCATCATTTTCCACAAGTTGGGGATGCAGCTCATCTCGCGCCCGATGCATTAAAAGAATATGTTGCCACCTAGCCACACATCTCGAAAACCTGAAGATATAGTAAGTGAAAAACTATATTTCGACTCTATGGGTTATTTGTATCGCGCAATGTCTTGGCTTGACCACTTTGAAAGAAATGATCAATTTACAGCATTGTTATATGCATGTATTGAAGCACGTTACGGAATTGAGTATTTAATATTTGAAGAAATTGTAATATCAACAGGGGCCGATCTCTCGCAAGAAGATTATGAAAAACTCTTAAAAAGTCCAACAAAATTATATAAGGCTTTAAAGAAAATATCCCCCGAATATGAAAAATTACAAGCATTTGCAAAAATAATTGTAAGCTTGGTTCCTAAGTTTCCGAAGTTGATTCAGTGGGACCCTAAAAAGCTTATTAAATCATGGGGAAAAATCTCTAATTATTTACACTGGTGCGGAAGTAGGAATAACACCACTGAATTATCAAGCTGGCGGGTTAATGCTGGTATAGAAGTAAGAGGCGAAATTGAGCCTATCTGGGTAAAGATTACTTCTGGTCAAAGTGGTTTGATGCATCCTAAAGATATGCACCCTGAAATTCTGGAGCTTTGGCATCAATACAAAGACGGCTCTGTCGATGCTGAAGGTATAAGAATACGGTTACAAATATTGAGGCCGGCACTGGAGTCTAAATATGCATAATGCGCTCGTGTGGGACGCTTCACCGCTATGCGGTTTGCGCCCCACAGCTTAAACGTTCGGCACCTATCAAATGAAAGGAGGCAGATACATTGGACGAGTCTTCCAAACATATCAAGAGTGAAATCGACTATGCGAGAAAATACTACGCAGCTTCGGATTCCCTCCTGATTCAGCGGTTCTCTTTTTTCCTTGTAGCTGAATCTATGTTGGTTGTCGCGGTGGTTACAATCATGAATTCAGAGTGCAGAAATTTGTGGGTTGAAAACGCCATTTGCATTCTTGGCGTATTCTACACTACTGCTTGGTATTTTTCATCTCTGAGCATTCTTAGCAAAATGAACGCATTGGTTACCAGATATTTGGTACATTGCGTTGTTTTTCGATACGCAACGAAGCAACGATACAGATGTGTTAGGTACTTGGAAAAAAAGTTTAAGCCAATTATGCGACTTTTGGGTTGCCATGACTTGACTGATCTTTTTGTAGTCCATTTTCTTCCAATTGTCACATTGGTGTTTTGGTGCTTCATTTTTTTTATAAAGTAAACCAACGGGGTCGCGTCTTCATTCTTGACAGTATTACCAAAAATAAAGAAATGCCCAACAAGGCCAATTAACGCAGACGCCTAAAAGCATGCGGTTTTCACTTTATCTGCCATCTAATTAATCTTTACAACGCAAAGGCCTTGGGGAAAATCGGCGCTGGTTATTGCCGACGATGGCGCACCGCTTCGCGGCACGCCATCGGGCGCGAGATGACATGAGCTGTTGTCCGCCGCAAAGCGGCGGCCATCAACTCAATGGAGCTGACATCCCGACTTCGTCGGGACTGCGCTTTGCTTGCCCCCTTGGTTGGGCAAAATGATGACCCGTTAACGATTAAACGAGATATACGAAAACAAATCTTAAAGACCCATTAACAGCAATACCGCGAAAGGGGCTGTCGTCATTTCCCTCAAGTCGGGGGTGCAGCTCATCTCGCGCCCGTTAGACCTGATCGAACTTATTTGCCGATATCCAATTATGAATGTCCCGATCTCAAATAAAAGAAAAGCGATTATCGATACTGCTTCAAAACGCGCAAAAAAGCGAAAATGGCCATGCTTTTATCCGAGGTGTTCGGAAAAAGCTATCAAATCACATTCGCAGTCTGTCAGTTCCTCTTTAAGAAGTATTGCGCAGGATGGTTTTGTAATTGAGAAGAATTTTCGTGCTTTTCCAGAGACTCCTTCTCCTGAATGGAAAAAGATTGGAGTAAATAAAGCCACCGTCTTCCCTGGATTCTGCTCCAAACATGATGCAAAACTATTTAGACAAGCCGACGCAATCAATGATAAAAATCTACATGATAATGCATTGTGGTCTCTGTCCTTCAGAACTTTCGCAATGGAGATGCGTAAAAAGGAGTATTACGCTCATTTTACAGATAAAATTTTAAAACAGGACAATGAAATTTTATATGATCCAGGGGCCGAATATCTCAACGCCTTTAATACAGGTCTTCGAAATTGCCTTAGAGTGACGCAACCATATTATCTTAGACAATTCGAACTCTTTTTTACTTCGGAGAAAAAACCTCCCATGGATCATAGGATTTTCAAATATGAAAGAAACCTCGGGGTTTCTTGTTCAACATTCATAAATCCGGTTCCCATGCTCGAACAACCGCTCGACAGACCTCAACCAATGATAGCCTTTAACATATTGCCTAGGAAAGCATATACCCTGGTGATATTGTCAAGTTTTGTGAAGGATTCGAAAAAGATGGATAATTTCATCCATGAAAACAGAAGGCTTGAAGATTTAGTATTCAATTATTCTGAAGAGGTTATCTTGAGTATAGAGCTTTTTTCGTCGTTCAGCAGAGATTTCCTTCAGATTGTTGATGAAGCCCAACGGCCTTGGAACACATGGAAAGAAGAAACAATTCCCGATATTTTTTTTGTATCCCTTGATACAGAATTTTTGTTATTAACCTCGCGGAGCCCAGGTTCCTAATGAGTTTGGTCTAACATCGGCATTCACCAGATGCCGGGATCAGGCGCGGTTGACTCATATATCAAGGCGGCACTGGTGATGCCGGGCGTTAAGTCTCAATAATACCATGAAAAATCTTAAAAAAAAGAAATCCATGCTTAATTCAGTTGAGGCTCTATTTGATAAAGAGGAGCAGGATATTGTTTCAGGTGAAAATTGGTTATTGTTCAAAAGAGCTTCACAGAGTCTTTATAAAGCTGCTCACAAAGCGGCGCTGCCATTTGACTACAAATTTAATGCTGTGCATTGGGCATTTGCTGTAGATTCACTTTGCCGAGAAATCGTATATAGCTATTGCTGGATGAAGGCTTTTGCAGGTTTTTACAAGGAAAAAATCAAAAGAAATACACAAATGGCGCACGTAGATTTTCACGTTTCTTATTACGCCGATAATTGCATTACACGAATCGATTCTTGTAGAGATAAATTAGCCCTCATGGTTTGGGCTTTTTATTGCCCATTCAATCCAGAAAAAAAGCCGGAAACACTTACTTATGACGGTGTAATGGAGCGTCTTCTATACCCAGCTAAATTTGCTTTATCGATAAAAAATCAAAATGCCTTCTTAGATCAACTTCAGAAGCTTAATGGCCCAGATTTTCATCGGATTGAAAAATATCGCCATTACAAAATACATCGTATGGAACCACGAATTGAGATGTATGGCGTAAAGTCCCACCATGGTTGGAGCTATATGTTCCCTTTATTTTCCGAAAAAGACATTAAACGTTGGGATCAAGCACTAACGAAAGAATATCCTAACGGAGATTTAAGAAAAATTGTAAAAAAAGGTTGTTACATAAACGGCATTCTTTTCGAAACAAGAAAAATCAAAGATAGTATCTGGGATTATTCCGAAGTGGAAAAGCACATTAAAACATGCATTGATAAACTTATGGAAGCTACAGGGAACTGTTTTAAAATACTTAGGTATAGATCACCATTAAAATCAAAGAAAAAGACTTAACCTGTCGCTTCACCTGATCCCAAGGGCTTGGCGTTAGACCTCTAATAAAAGGGGCTTAAAATGTAAAAAGCAAATTCGATTATAGAAAATAATCCCCATGAAGCATTCAATAAAATATATAAAAATAAATATGAAATATTTTACTCAACACATGAAGATAAATTTGAAACAACATTAAATGCAGAAGTGAGATTTGAAGAAAATATCGTAGCTAATGCTGATTTTGTTATAAGCGAAGATGATTTTCATTGTGACAATGTAAGGGTTGATGAAGAGCATCGTCGTAAAGGGATTTGTACGGCGTTATATGTTTTTGCTGAAAAGCTATTTGGGCGTAAAATTGAAAATTTTTGGAAGGGTGATCCAATACAAACTGATGCAGCGAAAAAATTATGGGATCAACCTAATAGGCCTTTTGGTTAATGAAAAATAAGGTCTAACAAAGCGGGTGAACCAGACGGGAGAAACGCTGGCGGTTTACGATAAATTCTTTGGTTTACGGTAGGTCATAGGCCCGCTGGTTACCCGCAACGTTATATGAGAAAAATCAACCAACAATACAATTCTTTTAGGACTTTCAATGACCGATACCGGACAAAGACAGCTAATTAGCAGCAAAGTTCAAAGATACAAAAATTCAGGAAAACTTGTAGTTCATGGTGGTTATGGTTTCTATCTTGACCTGGATAAAAGTTTAAATTTTACGAGCAATAATCCGCATAAAATCAATCCCTCAACTGAACTTGAGGAAACGGAATGGTGTGTTGAGCTTGAGAGAGAGGGCACAATTCAGAACATGCGCTGGCATTATGTTAGAGCTTTTTCAGTTAATGAAAAGTCCGGCAATGATATAGCCGACACATCTATTCCATTAGAAGATCGTATCAATATTTCTCCAAGTGAATTTTTTAATGTTGAGGAACAGTTATACGCAAAAGAATACAAAAGTGCTGGTTCATGGAAAACACGATTGTTTGTCACTTTAATCGTTGGTGTGCTTGCTCTTTACATAAATCAAACATTTGGGAGTATTGTGTTTTTAATAGGCTTATTTTTGACGGTAAAACAGCTAACTATTGAAAAAAAGGAAAAAGCAAAGGTAGCACTATTTAATCAAGGCGTTGACAAAAGAAAAAATGAAATTCTTGAAGCCAAAAAACGCGTTAGGCTTGCCAGAATTTCTAAATTGGATGAAATACTTTCAGATTTTGCAAAGTGGCAACAAATGGATGGTCAATCATTTGAGATCGCCACTGCAAAACTATTTAAGAAAATGGGTTATTCGATTGAATACACGCCAACATCGAATGATGGGGGTATTGATTTAGTTTTAGAGAAAGGAACTGAGCGTGTCGGGGTACAATGCAAAGCTTACTCTAAAAATGTAGGTGTTGCCGCAATAAGAGAACTTCATGGTATTAAATCACAATGGTCAGATTTGAACAAATTTATCCTTGTCGGGCTTCATGGGTTTACCAAGCAAGCAAAGGAGTTTGCCTCTCAGCATAATGTAGAATTGTTTTCAATTGAAAGGGACCATTTTGGTATCGGATAAGCAATTGTAAATCCGCTATAATCATATAACCCATAAGGATTGACACGACCTGAAAGGTCGTATTCAATCCATTGTTCAAGAAGCCCGGCTTAGTTGAGATATTTGTATAAGGGTATTGCTTCGATGATCTGAGTGAGGGAGGCACCCCGGAATCGATAGGATTCGGGGTGCCGGAGATGAACAGCGGTTTTATACCGATAAAAAGATGTAATTTTAAAGAAAAAGTTGCCGGTAGTCGGAGCCAAAAGTCGGGTCAAGGCGTAGATGTCCTGTGCCGCTTCAACCGGATATTGGCAGCCTGTTCAATTTGGGTAATAATAGTATTTACAGGTTCTCAGCTACCCTGGCCCCGCAAATACTATTTTGAGCGGCAACAGTGAAGTGCGGAACAGCAGACTTCCGCCGCAACTGGTGCAGGTCATCGGCTCAGGAGGTTCGAGCACTGTTTTTGGTGTTACGATTTCACGGGCTGTTGCCCAAATCGATTTTTAACACTCTTGATAAGTTTTCCATATTTTGCCAATGCATATCCTATTGAAATTATTACAACCGAATTCTCTCTTTTGATGAGTTATATGCAATTTTGTCTGATAATTGGATTTGGG
>JAUWLP010000164.1 GCA_030613575.1 Desulfobacteraceae bacterium | reverse complement strand
TAGTTGAGTGGTCAACTACTTATTTTTATAACAATATATTATTTTTATGAAATATTAGGGCTAAATTATAGAACAGAGCGTTACGATTGGCAAGGAATCTTTACGGCAGACACTCAGTTTCCTTGTTTGTATTGACATCGGCATAAGCTTAAGGTAATAAATTAAAAATAACCAATTACTATGGTAACAAACGTGGGAACTTATATTTATCAGAACAAAACTTTGCATATTTGCAGGTATCGAAGGAAAGGTGATGGTGCCCCAAACGCTCCCGGCCCAAAAGAAACCAGCTATGATAGACGCCGCCCAAAGATAAGAAACGGTATTATACTTGCTGACTTCGACCGCAGGCAAAAAGATGACCACTATTACAGCGACCCTGTAAAACGTAGTGGTACTGACAGAAGGAGTGGCATGGATAGGAGGCCAAGTGTGGGGTGGTGATGAATAAAGCTTTTTTTGTTCTGATTTATCCTTGTTGCGATGCATGGGTCCGTCTCTTTTCAGCCTTATATAGATAAAGATACAAGAAGACTCCGCCCACCACCATCAAGGTGCAGAGTACCTGACCCATGGAAAATGACATAAAGATAAAGCCCGGCTTGGCATCGGGCTGACGATAATATTCTATGAAAAACCTGACAGTTCCATAACCCATAAGGTATAAGGCAAGCATTGCCCCCCGGGGGTTTTGCAGTTTTCGCAGATTCCATAAAACTGCAAAGAGAAAAATACCTTCAAAAAAGGCTTCATAAAGTTGTGATGGGTGCCTCAGGCCCATTCCCGGAGCAAGGGGGAAATGCATCCCCATGGGTGACGATGTTATCCTGCCGTATAATTCGCCATTAATAAAATTACCGAGCCGTCCGAATGTATATCCCAGAGGCACGACCGGCGCAAACAAATCAACCATATCCCAAAAATTCAAATTTGTTTTACGAATATACAGCCAGACTGAAATAAGCACACCAATAAGGCCGCCGTGGAAAGACATTCCTGAAATGCCGGTAAAAGTTATAGTACCGTTTAAAAATTGAAACGGCAGGAATATTTCAAGGGGGTTACTGAGATAGTAGGATAAATTGTAAAACAGCACATATCCAAAACGCCCACCGGCGATAACGCCGATTATTATAAACAGCATGAGGTTTTGGACATCATCACCTGAAACGCTGAAACGTTTTTCGTTTCTTACACGATAGAGAACCATGCCGTAAGTAACTCCAAAGGCAATGATATACATCAGCCCGTAATACTGGAGCTTGAACCATCCGATTTCAAAGATAACGGGGCTCATTTTTTCGGGCAAATGCTGCCACCAGATTATGACATCGTTCATGATTCTAAGGCCATTAGCTTCAATTATCTAATTTAATAGTATAGGAATTTCCTTTTTTTGGACACAGATGAACACAGATTATCAAGATTCTTAAATTAAGAAATAATAATATTATCTGTGTATACCTGCCCGCTTGTGCCTCACATGGCAGGCGGGTCTGCGAAAATCCGTGTCCTATTTAAGTGGATGCTACTTTGTTATCTTCAGTACCAGAAAACCTCGATTCATTCGCCAGATAAATATATTGATGGTTTCGCCCTTTTGAATCTCGCTAATAACCTTGTTAAGATCGCTAACCGTTGCAATATTGTTGTGATTAATCTCCTTTATAATATCGTGTCTCCTAACTCCTGCCTCCTCTGCTTTACTGTCAGGTTCCACACCGGTTACAATAACACCTTTGGCCTCTTTGAGATTGAATCGACGCGCAATCTCAGGAGTAACATTGTTAACGCTAATCCCTAACTCTGCCTGCTTTTCCTTAGGGGTACTTCTGGCGGAAATCCTGGTCTCTTCTCTTTTTACAATTTTAACTTTAAAAGTCCTGGTTTTGCCATTTCGTAATACTTTGATCTTTACGGTTTCGCCGACACCGGTATTTGCTATCATGCTGGTAATTTCTCTGGCAGTCCCAACCTCTTTTCCATTAATCGACAATATAATATCCTGGGGCTCTATTCCGGCTATATCCGCGGGGTCGTTCGGAAAAACTTCAGTAACCAGAACGCCTTTTCTTGATTTGATTCCGTAGTACTCTGCGACTTGCTTGCTGATGTCCTGGATACCAACTCCAAGCCAGCCCCGGGTAACCTCTCCACTGCTTTTGAGCTGGTCAACAATATTTTTGACAAGATTTATCGGAATGGCAAATCCGATGCCGCTCCCGCCGGCGATAATGGCAGTATTAATACCAACAACCTTGCCCTCCATATTGATAAGAGGTCCACCGCTGTTGCCGGGATTAATTGATGCATCGGTCTGTATGAAGTCATCATAGGGCCCTGACCCTATTACACGTCCTTTGGCGCTTACAATCCCTGCGGTAACGGTGTGCTCAAGACCAAAGGGATTCCCGATCGCCATCACCCACTGACCAACTTTAAGAGCATCGGAATCTCCGAATAACAATACAGGGAGATCACGATCCGGCTTGATTTTTATTAGGGCCAGATCCGTATTGGGATCCCGCCCGACAATTTCGGCATCAAACTCTTTTTCATCTTTAAGTATGACTTCAATCTTATCCGCATTTTCGACAACATGGTTGTTGGTTACAATATAACCGTCCTTGTTAATGATGAATCCTGACCCGAGGCTTCGCTGCTTGAAATCATGCGGGCGATCTTCACCGAAAAAACGGTCAAAAAAATCATGAAAAGGATCGTTCTCACCAAAAGGACCTTTTTTGAAGTGACGGAATACTCTGCCACCCCCTTTGATTGTTTTCACTGTCCTGATGTTGACTACCGCCGGACTGGCATTTTCAGCCAATTCGTTGAAACTTTTTGGGACAGAGAAAATAGTGCCGGCTTTTGTTTCAACACCTGAAGCCGGGTTAAAACTTGAAAGCGCAAATATTCCAACTGCCAGTAATACAACGAAGATAAAGGTTTTTTTCTCTGAAACATCTTTTTTGTTTGTAATAAATCTCATCGATAGACTCCTTTATTATTGCTAATGCGTTCATAAAACATCTGACATGATTGATTTAAGAGATACTTAACACTATTGTAAAAAAAGTCGCTTTTTATTTTTTATAAAGATATCATATTTGCTCCGGCTAAAGCAATGACGGATAAAAAGTATCCGGTTGATAAGATTGTCAGAACGGCCTATTTACGGAGCCGAGCTAACCTTGACGGTTTCGTAAAAAGTCACGAATTCAACTATAGATGGCTAAGTAAAAAGGTTCATATACAAGGCGTAGTAGATGGGACTTTTTACGACGCCATCAACCTTATCTTTACTGCATTTACATGTGCATCCAGTCCTTCTATTTCTGCCAGACGAATTATGTCTCCGGCCTCACGCTCAAAAGCTTGTCTGGAGTACCGGATCAGACTGGTCTTTTTAACAAAATTGTCCGCCGAAAGCGCTGACGAAAATCTTGCCGTACCTGCAGTTGGGAGTACATGATTGGGTCCGGCAATGTAGTCGCCAACCGGTTCGGGAGTATAATCCCCTAAAAACACAGCTCCGGCATTACGTATTTGACCGATAACCGCAAATGGATCTTTGATCTGAAGTTCAAGGTGCTCGGGCGCAATTCTGTTTGAGAGTTCGACGGCAGTATCAATATCAGGCACAACTATGATTGCCCCGAACCTGGCAATCGATTTTCCGGCAATCTCTTTGCGCTTAAGAACTGCAAGCTGTTTATCCACGGCAAGAGCAACCGTTTTTGCCGTGTCTTTGGAATTCGTGACCAGAATTGCTGATGACAGTATATCATGTTCCGCCTGCGACAGGAGATCGGCTGCAATAAATGCAGGGTTTGCGGTGCCGTCTGCAATAACCAGAATTTCACTCGGACCCGCGATCATATCTATGCCCACAGTCCCTGCCACGATCTTTTTGGCAATTGTAACATAAATATTCCCGGGACCGACGATGACATCGACTTTTTGAATCGTCTCGGTACCGTATGCAAGAGCGGCAATCGCCCATGCGCTTCCGACCTTGTAAACCGCATCAACCCCTACCTTTTTTGCGGCAGTCAGAAGATGGGGGTTTACTTTCCCGTTTCTGTTCGGTGGCGTCACCATGGTGATATGCTTTACACCGGCTACTCTGGCCGGAATAACACCCATCAAGACCGAAGAGACAAGGGGCGTCTTTCCACCCATTCCTCCCGGCACATAAACACCGGCAGTATCCACGGGGTTTACCATCTGTCCCAGAAGAATACCGGGCCTTTTTGTATTAATCCATGATGTTATGAACTGCTGTTTATGAAAGGCTTCGATTTGTCTGACAGCTCTATTTAAAGCACGCACAAATGACCGGTCTACTTTTTTTGCAGCAGTGTCAATTTCCTCACGTGTAGCCTTAATCGACTCTATGGTCAATTCCGGAGAATCAAACCGGTTTGTATATTTAATAAGCGCTTTATCCCGATTTTTCCTGACATCCTCAAGGATACGCGTAACAGAAAGAACGTCTTTTTTCTTAAAGCCAAGACCTCTGTTTGCAATTGACGCTATCTTTTTTTCAGCCGATTTTGATGGATAATTATAGATTTTCATAAAGATTGCCTTCCTTTTTCAAGATGCGGGATTCAGGTGTCGTGTCGTATTGTGTATCATACTTCATTTGTTGGGTCTATTTTTTATTGTGAAAAAAACTTGATAGTACAGGAATTCCCTTTTTTGGACACAGATAAACACAGATTGTCAAGATTCTTAAATTAATAAATAAGTAACCGTGAACGGTTACAAAAATACTAATTGACATATTTCAATTTCTCTGTACAAATGAGCTTTTTCATAAAGCAAAAGCTTGACGGATTTTGACTTTTTACGAGACTGACAAAGCTTAATAAATCTTATGATAAAAGATGAAGGAAAACAGAATTTATAACTTTAACGCCGGGCCTGCCGCCCTTCCCATTGAAGTTCTTGAAGAAATCAAGGGTTCATTTTTAAACTTCGGCGGTTCCGGCATGTCGATAACCGAAATAAGCCACCGTTCCAAGTGGTTTGACGATGTCATAAACGATGCCGTTGAAAGAACCCGGCGTTTGTTGAACCTAAATGATAAATTCCACGTACTTTTTATCCAGGGCGGTGCAAGTCTGCAATTTTGCATGATACCCATGAATCTGCTCGGGACAGGTGATTCCGCCGATTATGTCAATACCGGCACCTGGTCCACAAAAGCCATAAAGGAAGCCGAAATACAGGGTAAAACCATCAAGGTTGTGGCATCTTCGGAAGATAAAAATTTTTCATATATTCCGAAAAATATTACATTCAGCAACGATGCGGTTTATACTCACATTACATCCAACAACACTATTAAAGGGACCCAGTGGGCATCCTTTCCGGATACAAACGATGTGCCTCTTATTGCTGATATGTCATCGGATATAATGTGCAGACCATTTGATGTGGATAAGTTCGGTTTTATTTATGCCGGGGCTCAAAAAAATATCGGCCCTGCCGGGGTGTGCATGGTAATTATTCGGGAGGATATGCTTAACAGGGTGCCGGACAGCCTGCCATCGATGCTTAAATACACAACCTATTCATCCAAGAACTCAATGTTTAATACACCACCGTGTTTCACGGTTTATGCGATTCAACTGGTAATGAAATGGCTTGAAGAGACCATTGGCGGACTTGAAAAAATGGCGGAAATCAATCGAAATAAGGCTCGTATTATTTACGAAGCAATAGATTCGAGCGATTTTTATAAAGGCAC
>JAUWLP010000145.1 GCA_030613575.1 Desulfobacteraceae bacterium | reverse complement strand
TTGGTGGAGGTTGTGCCGTAGTTTCGTGTCAGGGGCACATACATTCGTCCCATCTGAATCTTAAGGGCCTCGTCCAAATTCAAGGTAATCCACAAATCTCGCCAGGCAACGCCGCTTCCCAGTCCCATGCCGGAATTGTCCAAACTCCCGCCGGTCGGCGTTTCCATTCCGACCTTATCCGAAGCAAGGTGGGTAAAGAAGCTAACATATTTCGTTACATCCCCCTTCAGATACATATAGGCCCGGCGTATCATGAAATCGTTCAAATCCTCGTAGTTGCCGCCATTTATCTTTCCGTCTTCAACCCACTGATATGATGTCTGCATCCAGATGCCGATCTCCCCTTTGGTCTGTTCGTTAATTTCCATCTTGAATCCTGCCCAACAGGGACTCAGCATTCCGCAAACAAAAAACAACACAATCACCATCTTGGCCAACACCGCTGATTTCTTCATTCTCATTCCTCCTTTAATTTGATAAAAAACCTCAGCAAATAGTAACGCACGGCTGTTATCCAACCCATATTTCAGTTCCGGAAGGGGCAAGGGGAATCGAACCTCCTCCCCGTTTTTCAGACCGGGACAACGGTTTTGAAGACCGCGGGGCGCCCGGCACCATTGCCCCTGAATACTTTGGAAACGGGATTAGGCAGAGTCTGATCGAATGATGAATGTAAAAAATGCTAAATAGATAGTAATAGACGTGATTTTTCGGCCAAACCCTGTGCCTACCGAACCCGGGCAGAATTTATATAATATGCTCAGGTAAAGCCGAAAAATTGATACATGGATAGCTCCTTTGTGATTATATTTTGAATACTGAAATATGATTACAAAGGATATTACGATTTGTCAAACTGGAAATTCCGATACTTAAAGGCTGGTTTTATAGAGAAAACCGATTAGTGAAAACGGGTGATAACTGGGAAAGAGGTGGGAGAAGTATGTGAGGAATCGCTTGAAATTGAGAGAGTATTGAAAAAGTGGAAAGTTGTAAAAGTTTGAGCAACTTTTTTGCTTACTGCCCGCAAGCCCCCTGCCTTCCTTATTTTTCGGAAGTGGATGCTAAAAAGTCGAGCATGGCCCGGCATAACGGTGAAACGTTTCTTCTTTTGTCCCGGATCAGATAAAATTTTCGCTGCATGGTGAGGTTTTCTATTTTCAAGGCCTTGAGTATTCCTGTTTTAAGTTCCGTATCAAGGGCTCTTAATGACAAAATCGATATGCCAAGGCCCGACTTTATCCCTTCTTTGACCGCTGT
Source organism: Desulfobacteraceae bacterium (assembly GCA_030613575.1). Lineage (GTDB taxonomy): Bacteria > Desulfobacterota > Desulfobacteria > Desulfobacterales > UBA11574 > S5133MH16. Next base: position 5,524 of record JAUWLP010000145.1, on the reverse strand, counting down.
AGAGGAACCCAAACGCGCTACGATATTAAGGGAATTGATATCTTTTGCGTGCGGCATCTTAAGATATTCTTTAATGATTTTCAGTGTGCCCGAACCGGTCTCCCTTAAGATAAGTGGTTCTTTAGATAAATTTTCAAAGGGAACTTGCTTTTTACCGGCCCATTTGTGTTCCGTGGGAACAGCCAATACCAGTTCATCTTTCCACAGCTCACGACATATAAGGCGGTCACTCGTACTTTTCGATCCAATGACGCCCAGTTCAAAATTGCCATCTATAATACGTTTTTCGATGTCACTCGTGTCTGAAATCGTCAAGGTAACCGTCACAAGCGGATGCTTTATGCGGAAATTTTCTAATATTTTAGGAAAGATATATTCTCCGGGAATGGTGCTGCCGCCGATATGAATCTCCCCTTGTTTTGTTCCGAGAAAACTCTGTATTTCATTACAAGCATCCTTTTTCATATTCAGCAACAAACACGCATGTTTGTAAAGAAGTTTGCCTGCCACAGTGGGAACCACCTGCCTTCCCAAGCGATCCAGAAGTTGAGTTCCGACCCTTTCCTCAAGGGTGGCTATCCTTTCGCTGACCGAAGGCTGTGCCAGAAAAACAGCATGAGCGGCTTTTGAAAAGCTTTTCAGCTCAACCACTTTGCAAAATATTTCTAACTGCCTGAAATCAAAGTCGATAGACGGTATTTTGTGTTTAAGGCTTTTTTCCATATTATCTGTGTATATCTGTGAAAATCTGTGTCCTATTTAACTTGCAATATGCACCACGTCGGAAGCATGAACCAGAATCGCCTTTTTTTTCAATTCAGGGAGTACTTCCCGAAGAACATCATACGTAACGTCATGGGGGTGTGCGATGCCGATGGCTTCACCATGACTGTTGGCAATATGTATGAGCCGGTGTATTTGTTTTCGGATGAAATCGGGGTTCTGGATATGATCAAGGAACACATCCTTTTGCGCAAAAGGTACCTGTAATAAATGAGCGGATGGTTTGCATAATGTCTCGGTTGTGGTGCGGCTGTCGATAAAAAAGAGATTCCGTTTTTTCAGAACGGAAAAAATTTGGTATAGCTGGGTAGAAACCGTGGTCATTTTTGAGCCCATGTGGTTGTTTACCCCTTGAATAAAAGGAACAGAATCCAGGTCCCTGGCGAGCTGGTTGATGAGTTGATCCGGAGACATTGAGGTCAGGAGCGCTCCGGGTCCCGGGTTAACCATGGGATATTCATTGGGTTCCATGGGTAAATGAAGCATGACGTCGAACCCTTTTGAATGCACGGACCTGGCGATGCTTTTCTGAAAAGGGCTGTAAGGAAGTATGGAAAACGTAAAAACCGCATCGAGCCCGAGGAATTTTTCCACTATTTCTTTGTCATAGCCGATGTCATCGATAATAATGGCTATTTTAGGTAACTCTTTTGGTATTCCGGGAACCGGTTTTGGTATGGGTTTATGAGGCGGCACCTCCTTCTCAGGATAGATTTCAAACCTGGGTATTTTTGTTACGCGGGCTTTGACAACAGGTTCTATAGGGCGCTTTCGTAATAATAAGTGACGGGTAAGAACGCCGGCAATAATGACAAGAATTATCAGAATACCAAGTCCGGCAAAAGCCCTCATTAGATTGGTTTTTTGGGTACTTTTTTTGCTCGGTTTTCTTTTGGGTTTGTTTTGCCGTCTGATTTTTTTTTTAGCCACAAGTTAGTTCGCTTCGCTCACAATTGGAATGTTGGAATATTGGAACACTGGAATATTGGGTTCTGAAAAAATGGAAAGTTGGGTTATTGTAAAATTCCTTTTGATGGGAATTAAATAGAGGAATGTCATCTTCTTTAAATCATTATTCCAATATTCTATCATTCCATTTTTCCATGTCTGAGTTAAAAATATAAATCTAAAAAACACCTTTATTTTCAATAAAATATAGAATTTCTGAAATGTTTAAATTACTTGTTGTCACCCTTGAAGATTTCATAACTTAAAAGGATGTCAAGGGCGCGCATGATCTGATTGTCAGACAACAATTGTTCGATCTTAAGATGACCGTATCTATTTTCAGGGATGTTGATTTTCGGTTTGTTTTTGTCCCCCTCTTTTTCCCCGGAGTCACTTTGGTCGTCTTGAAGTTGATCGGGATTTGCTTCGAGATGATTTTTAAGATCCTTTTCCTTTATTCTATCGACACCGTTACTTATCTCATCCTTATCCATAAATCTTTTATTTACAATTATGTCAGGCTCAATCCCTTTGGCCTGGATCGACCGTCCGCTTGGTGTGTAATATCTGGCGATGGTCAATTTAAGGCCATAACCGTCTCTTAAGGGCTCAACGGTCTGAACCGAGCCTTTTCCAAAGGAAACGGTTCCCAGTATAAGGGCACGCTTGTGGTCCTGGAGTGCACCGGCAACGATTTCCGATGCACTGGCACTTCCTCCGTTAATCAAGACAACCATGGGATAACTTCGATCTGAGCCGTTGGGCTTTGCTTCGAAAATTTGAGTATTTTTTTTCAGACGTCCTTTGATCGAAAGAATTTTTCCTTTTTCAAGAAAAAGATCCGAGATCTTGATGGACTGGTTAAGAAGCCCGCCCGGGTTATCTCGAAGATCCAGGATAAGCCCTTTTAAAGGTGTTTTCCCTGATTCGAGCCGTTTCAGCTCTGTTATCATATCCTCCGTGGTATTGTCCCTGAAATTTGTGATCCAGATGTATCCGTATCCGGGTTTTAAGACAATGGATCTTACGCTTTCAACGGGTATAACATCCCGTATCATCTTAATATCCTTTGGTTGATTAACCCCTTTTCTTTTTATGGTTACAACAACTTCAGTCCCTTTGGGACCTCTTATCATTTTTACGGCATGTCGTAATTTCATGGTCGGTTTACCATCAACTTTGACGATTTTATCACCGGCCTTTATTCCGGCTTTATAGGCCGGCGTCCCCTCGATGGGGGAAACCACTGTGACGAAACCGTTTCGCATGGTTATACTAACGCCGATTCCGGTAAACTCGCCCTGGGTATCGAGTTGAAGCTCTTTAAAGTCGTCAGGGGGCAGCAGGGAAGAATGGGGATCAAGACTGTGGACCATACCCTGAATAGCCTTTTCAATCATTTCTTTTGAATCGACCGGATCAACATAGTTTTTTTCAACCAGTTCAATCACATCGGAAAATAATTTCAGGCCTTTATACGTCTCTTCTCCGTTGGCTGAAAGATCACGGTAGAAACCGAATCCTATGACCAAGAATATAACGCCTATTATTATTAACCACAGATTGACGTTTCGCTTTTGCTTGGTGCTCATATGGTTACTCCTTTAACCTTTTTTAATCCATTTTAACGGGTCCATTGGTTTTCCGTGATGGCGCACTTCAAAATGGAGGCTTGGGCCTATCATGGATCCTGAATCTCCAACTGTGGCAACAACATCTCCCATATCTATTACATCTCCTTTTGACGCAAAGAGTTCTTCAGCATGGGCATAAACGGTATAATAATTATCCCCATGGTCAATGATTATCATGTTACCGTAACCCTTGAACCAGCTGGCATAAAGGATCTGTCCATCACAAACAGCGCGGATTGGTTCGCCTCTGTCTGCTTTTATTTCGATACCGCTCTGGAAATTTACTACGTTGAGTTTTGTGTTTTTATGCGGGCCGAAAGAAAGTACTATTTTACCTTTAACAGGCATATTAAGCAATCCTTTTAGTGAAGAAAAGCTTTTTGGCGAAATATTTTTTTTCTGTTTTAGTGGACCGGTTTCTAAACTTAGAGATTTAATTGCCTGATTCAGATTGGCTGCTGCCTGCCCCAGGGATTCAAGAGCCGCCAGTTCCAGCGATTTTTTGTTGCGGATGTTGGCAAGGAGTATTGAACGTTTTGCTCTTTCATCGGACATAAACGCAATCTGTTTTTTTAAATCTGCTTCAAGAGAGAGCTTTTCCGTTTTTTGGGAATTCAGCCTGACCAGAACTTGCCGGAGCTTTGCATTGTTGTCCAGAAGGTTCTGCCGGATCTTTTCGTCATAAGCTAAAATAGTTTCCATGGACTTTTTGCGTTTAAAAAGTTCATACATGGATTGAGCTGAAGCCAGAACATATATTCTGCCCAGCCAGTTCATTTTATAAAGCGCCACCAGGCGTTTGAATATATAGTCTTCATCGGCTTTAATCCTCTTTTTGAGGCTTTTGGATGCTCTGGTTGTTTCGATTGTTTTATCTCTGAGGGCGGCAAGTTCGAATTTGAGAGCCGAGACACGTTTTCTTGCCTTGTTAAGCGCCAGATCGATATGGTTCAGCCTGCTGACTATGGCGGCCTCTTCTCTTGTGAACGTCAGAACTCTATGCCTGCCTTTTTCTATCTTTCGGTTGATATCATCAGCTTTTTTCCTGAACCGTTCAATATCGCTGTCGTTATCCCCGGTTTTTTTCTTTTTCGCTGTGGGATAGATGGATATAATGCGCACATATTGTTTTAAATTTCGAATATAACCGACCCGGCCCCGGTGACTAATTTTTAACCACCCGTTGAGGTGTTCGAGAATTCTAACCTTTGCGCCTTTTTTGATTAATTTCAAAGGGGTATTTCTTATTGTCGGTGCAGGCCGTAAGTTAAGCTTATTTGCAGTGATGATCCCAATTTCATGGGATTTAGCACCAAAAATTTCAGCAGGCCGCAACACAAAAATAATACCCGCGGCAGTAAATATTATTATTTTAAAAATTGTTTTAAAGAAAGATAACACCCTACCCATCCTACAAATGTGCTGCCAAGTATTATTCCACAGAAAGCGCCCGGGGAGAGAAACCTGATCGTGAACAGACCGGGAGATAAACCCTGCCTCACACTTAATGATATGAACATAAAAGTGACAAATAATGCGGCCAGACCGATAATTCCGCCAAATGCTCCCTGGATAAGACCCTGGATGTAGAAAGGAGCTTTGATGAAACTATCGGTAGCACCGACCAGACGCATGATTTCGATTTCTTCGCGTCTTGAATAGAGTACCAGACGAATGGTATTGGCCACGATTAATAAGGCGGCCATAAAGAAAAGACTACCCATTGCATACCCGGTTAATCTGAACAGATTAAAAAAATTTGTAAATTGTCCAAGCCATCTCTGTCCGTATTCCACCTCATCAACCTGGGGAAACGATTCGAGCCTGGTGGCAAGGATTTCAACTTTTTCCTGGTTTTGGAAAGATGCTATAAGGCGGATTTCAAAAGCATCCGGAAGCGGGTTTTTCTTTAGATTTTCGAACAAAGAAGACTGCCGTCTCATCTGTTTTTTAAGCTGTTGAAATGCCTCATCTTTTGAAATGAACCTGACGTCCTGGATTCCACCAATGTGCTGAATTTTCCGTTTCAGTTCCGGAATCTTTATTTCAGGGGCATCCGGTTTCAGATAGGCCATGATCCTTATCCCTTTTTTCCAGGAATTGATTATTTCATTGGCGTTTACAAAAAAAAGAGCAAAAGCGCTGACAATAAGGATGGA
>JAUWLP010000023.1 GCA_030613575.1 Desulfobacteraceae bacterium | reverse complement strand
GTTTTTCGCCAGTTGTCAAATTCTTCGGGGAGCACAAAGCGCTCAACCTGAAGGTGTTGTCTTGAGGGTTGGAGATATTGGCCCAATGTCAGCATATTGCAACCCCTTGTTAAAATCGATCATTTGTTTTAGCATCAGACCGCGTAATTCACATTACAAAAATGACCGTAGACCTTGATATACCACGAAATTGCAAATAAATTGGACACCAGGTCGGTCTGGGTTATAAGGTTCAAGGTTCCCGGTTCAAGGTTAAGTGCTTCGCACTTTTTCCTTACCTATTGATTCCATTGGGTTAATGCCATGGAAGGATAAACCTTTGAACCTCTGAACCTCTGAACCGTGAACCTTTCAACCCAAAGCCTGGGCTGGAAACGGAGCTTTCTGTCCAAAATATTACGCCGTAATACGCTATAAGCTACGAGGTCTGAGCATTTGTTTCCGGTCCATTTTAATCCTCCTGTAAAAAAAATGTTTATTGACTCTTTAAGCCGTTGATACCTCCATAATAGCCCTTAAATTGGAATGATTTAGAAAATATGATGCACTGCAACAAAATAGTTTTTTATTTCCATTGACATTTCAAATACGATATTATTTAATATATTGATATAATATATTTATTAAATAATTTACCGGATGTGCTGAATAATTGATTTATATTTTATATTGCAGCACACTATCTTCAGAATTCCAATCAAATGAGGGTAAACTATGACTGAAAAAGTTGTTTTTAAAAAATATGCCAACAGAAGACTCTACAACACGGAAAAGAGCGCTTACGTCACTCTGAACAAGGTGGCCGATATTATCAGGCAAGGACGACAAGTCATGGTTTTGGACGCCAAAACAAAAGAGGACGTAACGGGGTTCATCCTCACACAGATAATTTTGGAGGAAGCAAGAAAAAAGAACGCCCTTTTACCGGTACCGCTTCTTCATCTGGTCATTCAGTTTGGAGATAATATCCTGGTGGAATTTTTCGAAAAATATCTGCAACAGATAATTCAAAGCTATCTATCTCACAAGTCGGCGTACGATGAGCAGTTCAATCAATGGCTTAAACTTGGGATGAATTTGTCTGAAATGACTCAAAAGACCGTTACCGAAATATCACCTCTGGAATCCTTTTTCGACTCGTTTTCTTATTCGCCCAAAGACAAAGAAAAAAATAACGGAGAGTGACCCCACACCACTGCTTTCTACCTTCAAGGATCTATTTTCTTCCGAAATGAATTCAAAATCAACATCTATTTAGTAGTGCGGGCATAAATGATCAAAAGGAGTGACAAATGAACGAGGATAAAACATCCAGAGGAGGTCTTCATCCCATGCTTTTCGCTTTGCCGCCGGAACGGGCAAAAAAGGGAAAAATCGTTTCAGCCGAGGAAGCCGTTCAGGTCATCAGCGATGGGGATACTGTGCCTATAAGACCCTCCCCATCAATGTGGCCATCCTCCGGGGGACCACCACAGATACGAGCGGCAACATCACCCTGGAAAAGGAAACCCTGGCCGGAGATGTCTTTTTCATCCACGGGGGATTGCGGCTGGGACCCAAAGGATAGTTTTGCCTGTTTATCCCGGACTGGGCGAAAAAAAGATAACAATGAAACTAATATTATCGATTCTTAGTATATTGTCACTGAGTCTTGCATTCGCTTATGCCGGTACGATTACCCCGGTTCAGAACTTCGGCAGTAATCCTGGTAGAATAAAAATGTACAAATATGTTCCTGATAACGTGCCTGCCAACGCTCCTTTGGTGGTTTCTTTACATAGCTGTCTTCAGAGTGCAGAAACGTATTCCAATGTCGGCTGGAAAAAACTGGCAGATAAATGGAAATTTTATATTATTTTTCCCGAACAAAATACGGGTAATAACCCTTATAAATGTTGGAATTGGTTCCAATCCGACGATACCCAACGAGGCCGGGGAGAAATCAAATCAATCATTGAAATGATCGATAAAATGAAGGCCGACTATTCGATCGATGACAGTCGTATCTATATCGAGGGGCTCTCAGCTGGCGGGTGGATGGTGACGGTTATACTAGCATCCTATCCGGATGTCTTTGCAGGAGGAGCTACCAATGCCGGTGGGCCTGCCTTTTGTGCCTCGACTGAAAAATATTTCTGGGATTTTTGGGGTTGGTGGGAATTATATACAGGTAGTTTGAGATCAAAACGATGTATCCATGGAACTGATAGGTCACCCGATGAGTGGGGGGACTTGGTGCGGAGCAAGGGCTATAACGGGTACAGCGGCAGTTGGCCTACTATTTCGATCTGGCAGGGCTCTGCCGACAAAACTGTCAACAAGATCAATCAGCAGGAGCTCGTAGAGCAGTGGACCAATGTTCATGGTATTGACTTGATCCCCGATAGAGAAGAAAAGATAGGCCCCAACTCTAGGGTTATTCATAAAGAATATCATGCCAAGGAAGGCAAAATCCTTGTTGAAACCTATTTGATCTCTGGTATGAAGCACGGTACGCCAATAGCTATAGATTCTGAATATAGTTGTGGAGAAGAGAGTGAATACATCCTTAATGAGAGTATTTGTGCGGTACGTCAAATTGGCCTTTTTTGGGGCTTAGATAAGTGAAGCCATAAGCCTCATTTTACAATAGATCTCACTCGAAGAAGCAAGTTTTTCATAGCATCATTTGCAAACATAAAATTTTTCCAATTTTGTCCTCTTTTTTCGCATAGATATGATTTAATTTTCTTGGCCACTTCTTCTGACATCAGGACTTCAAAGTGATTTAAATCGACAAAATAATATTCCGGATTATCCGAAGCTGTTTGTGAAGAAACCGTAACAACGGTGTCGTTTTCCTCAGCCATAAACGGAACTTTACTTTTTCCACCTGTAGTTACGATAGATAAAACAGGAACTTTCAGCTTGATATTATTTGCCTTTTTAATTGTATCTGCGTTTGGAGCTATGTCCTTGTATAACTGATAATTAGGATACATAAAACGTAGAGATGCAGCGGCCTCAGAGCCGCCTAAAGGAGAAGATAGGGTAACAATTTTAACTATATTTAATCTTGTTTTTAAAAGCATAAAGGCCATGATACCGCCAAGAGAATGCGAAACAATATCAAATTGCTTGTCTCCGAATGCTTTGCGGGCCAGGCGTGCAATTCTTTTTATATTCTTTTCTATTGGTTTTTCAATTGAATATTCCGGAGTTACAGCTTTGTGCTTTCCTATGGTTTTTTGTATGAACGCGAATGAAACCGGCGACATGTTTGCACCATGGATGTAAAGTATATTCTTATTCATTTTTTTAACTCCCACCTTTGCATCCCAAAACCGGGGAACAGCTTTATCCCCCTAATATATTTGCTCAATAACCTTTATAAATAGCACCCCCACCCTGGCCCTTTCCCTTGAAGGAAGGGTTGGAGTGGGGGTGACTCGTCATGGCTACTTACCCTTTGTTAAGTAGTTCCTCTCCGATAAAAAATGGCGATTATAAGGCATTTTCTTGGTCTGTCAATAATAATTGTTCTCCTCAATATGTGTTCATTATAATAAGTTATTGCCGCCTCACTTGCATATACTTGTAATTTAAACAAATTAAAGGCTTTGATAAAAAATCGTTTTTTGAGAGCGGGTTAAGCGAAATTTCAATTTACGCTAATTGAATAAATTATAACACATGGAGTCGGAGGTGGTACACTTTTATTTTTACCAGAAATGGTACAATTTTCAGTTGCCGTTAACATCATGTAAAGATAAGCGATTGATTCCAATTGTAGGTTAAGCGAACCAACTTCAATGATGCATTGCAAAATTTATAAGGTATTTTTTAAGTCCATGACAAGACTGTTCTTTTTAATAATGACGAATATAATAATTATTTAAGTAACTTTTTCATCAATTCCTAAAGCAAAAAAAAAGATTTTTGCATTGCAACATTTTTTCTTGACAAAAGAAATATATTCGTTATAGTTAGTGCATCCTTGATCAAGGGAAATAATTAAACATCAATTTTTTAGGAGGTATTACTATCATGCAGTCAACGATTTATACAAAACAAATGATTGATTTTCAGAAAACCACGTTTGATAATTCTTTTTACGCAGTGACTCTGCTTCAGGAGCAGACGGAAAAGATGACCCGCTCTTTCCTGGATCAGGCCATTTGGCTTCCCGCGGAAGGGCGTAAGGCCGTCGATGAGTGGATTAAGGCCTTTAACAAAGGTCGTAACGATTTTAAGAAGACTGTAGACGAAAATTTTAAAAAGATGGAAAAGATGGATACATTCTTTTTTGCCACACAGACCAAGGGCGGAAAGGCAAAAACGAAGAAAGCACCGAACCCGGATAAACCGGCCGCATAAGAAGGTTGAAGCGCAAATTGTTTTATCAGGAGACTCATTTACTAAAACAACTTTATTACATCGCAGGAGGATTTAAAATTGGAACAAAAACAAGCATTAAAACAGATGATCGATTTCAATAAGGCCGCTTTTGACAACACTTTTAACGCTTTAGTCATGCTCCAGGACCAGAATGAAAAGATGGTAACCTCGCTTTTGGATCAGGCCACATGGCTCCCCAAAGAAGGAAACAAGGCCATCAATGATTGGGTTAATGCCTATAAAAAAGGGTGTGTCGATTTCAAAAAGACCGTAGATGAAAGCTTTCATAAAGTAGAAGAATTTTTCAGCCTTATCAAATAGGATGAAAATCAATAGGTTTCACACCGGAAACGGCCCTTTTCAGACATCTTAAGCATCCGATCTTTAAAGTTGCTTGATCTCGTGAGAAGAGCCGTTTTTTAAACCGGAAACACTCTTGTATCCACTTATCTCCACCATTCGGCAACTTTTTAGGAAGCGTGTTCATTGGGGAGAGTTGTCATGCCCAAACGACATATTCGGGACATTAATCTTTATTACAAAATCACCGGGGAAGGACAGCCACTTCTTTTCATCGGAGGCGGGCAGGGCATGGCAACACTTTTAGAAAAAGCCTAGCCGATTGAAGTCAACTACTATCGGCAAAAAACGATAGCTTGGCGGGCTGACATGGCTTCATCGAATGAATTAGACGCGCCAGTCCGTAAGAGACCGCATTAATTGAATATCGAATATTGAACAGGGAACCGCAGAATTACGAAGGGGTGAATTCGACATTCTACGGTTTTCGGCCCCTTTGGGGCATATTAAGGGCTATGGTTTTTCTCCCATTCCCCGAAGGGGACAATAAACGAGGTGAAGCATGAATGAACAACAAACGGAAACGATAGGACCGGCTACCCTGATGTCGACATGGATGAAAACGGCAACGGCCTTCTGGGAGCAAACACTCCGGCAATGGCCCGGGGCGCCGGATATGTCCGGCGCCTGGCCGTCAGGGACCCCATCCAAAAAAGGGGCCACAGGCAGGCCGCAAGAAACATTAGCGTCCGCTTTAAAGACATGGCAGTCGTTGTCTGAACTGATGAGTGAACCCAGCATGATCGAATCCCAAGTTAATGGGATCGGCGCCCTTCCCGAAATCATTTTGAAAATGGTCAAAAGCGGCGCGGAGAGATATCTTCACTTACAGCATGAATGGGTCCGACGGGTTGGGAAAATCGGCGAGCGTACGAAGGCGTATGAGTTTGAGAATCTGGATCAGGAGTTATTCAAAGCCTGGTCCGAGATATACGATCAGGAATTCAGACAGTTGTTGAACATGCCTCAATTGGGATTGACCCGGTTTTATCAGGAAAGGATGAACCGGGCTACGGACGAGTTCAGCCGCTTTCAGACCACAATGGCCGAATTCATGCATGTCCTTTTTCTGCCCATGGATAAATCGTTCAACATTATCCAGGAAAAGCTCCTACAGATGGCCGAGGAGGGAACCCTGCCGGAAAACCCCAAAGACTACTATCAGATGTGGATAAAGATACTGGAAGGGCATTACATGACCCTGTTCAAGTCTTCCGAATACATCCAGGTCCTGCAGAGGACGATCGACAGGCATAGCGATTTCCTGACGGCCAAACAGGCACTTATGGAGGACTTTTGTCAAATGCTGCCGGTGCCTACCCATAAGGAGATGGATGAGCTTTATAAAGAGCTTTACCATTTAAAGAAGAAAATCAAGATGCTTGAAAAGAAAATGGAATCTGTACAAAATGGTAAAATTCCATAATTTCAGACGATATCAGTTGAGAGTACGAACAAAAACGGTGCCTGGAAAAACTAAAATTGTTTGACAATAAACGACTTTTCTAAAAATTGGTCAAGGAGGTGTTCCTCATGGCTCAGCCTAAAATTCCCGTAAACCTTATCATGTCAAAGTTGGCCGAAGATGCGGAAAAGGCCGGGACTCGCGCTCAAAAGGCCACAGATGTATTGCTGGGGGAGCTGGATACCCAAATTTCCGCCACGCCGCACGAGATCGTCTATCAGGAAGATCGGATAAAATTGAAATATTATCGGCCGCCGGGCAGGGTGCGGATAAAAACTCCGCTTTTGCTGGTTTACGCGCTGATCAACCGGGAGACCATGCTCGATCTGCAGCCGGCACGGAGCGTGGTGCAGAATTTTATGAACGAAGGCATCGATTTTTATATGATCGACTGGGGATATCCGACCCGTAAGGACAAATTTCTCACCATCGACGATCATGTAAACGGCTATATGGACAATGTGATCGATTTCATCCGCGCAAAGCACAATCTGGAAAAGATCAACCTCATGGGGATTTGCATGGGGGGCACTTTTTCCGTCATTTACTCCGCCCTTCATCCGGAAAAAGTCAAAAACCTTGTAACCACGGTAACCCCCACCAATTTTGATACGGACCAGGGGCTTTTGCATATCTGGATGAAAGACCTGGACGTGGACCGGATGATTGATGCCCATGGCAACATGCCGGGGGACCTGTTGAACTTCGGTTTTCTGCTCCTCAACCCGGCGCAGCTGATGATCAACAAGTACGTGGGGTTTTTGGAAAATATGGACAACCACAAATTCGTGGAAAACTTCATCCGGATGGAAAAGTGGATCTTTGACAGTCCCGACGTGCCGGGAGAGACCTTCCGGCAATTTACCAAAGATTGCTATCAAAAGAATCTGCTCATCCAAAGCAAGCTCATGGTTGGTGGCCGCCGGGTGGAGCTTAAAAAAATCACCATGCCACTTTTAAATTATTACGGCAAATACGACCATCTGGTCCCGCCGGAAGCATGCGAGCTCTTAACCGGCAAAGTGGGAAGCAAGGACACAACGGACATTTGCCTGGATACGGGCCATATCGGTATCTACGTAAGTTCCAAGTGCCAGAAGGAATTTGCCCCCAAGATCGCCCGGTGGCTTAAGGAGCGGGATGGCGAAATGAAAAAGGACAAAAGAAAAAAGCCGTCATCCGGCAAACCCGCGGGTGCAAAAACCAAAACCGCTGCCGCAAAAGCCAAAACCAAGACCACCTCGGTAAAGAAGAAACCATAGATTCAACTACGCAAGGAGATAACCATGACCAACAAACAAGATTATTTTAAAACATTTTGCAAGGTGAGCCGGGCATTCGGGACGGCCATGGAAAAAGAGGAAGTCCTGGACCTCATTGTTCAAAGCGCTATTGACACCATGGACGGCAAGGCCGCCTGCCTCTTTCTGGCCGATGAGGAAAAGGATGTGTTTGTGCCGGTGGCCCAGAAAGGATTGTCGGAAAAATATTTTCACGCCAAACCGATGCATGCCAGGAAGGTAGTAAAGGATGTGCTTAAAGGGGGCTATTTTGCCGTTCGTGACGCTACCACGGACACGCGGCTGGAGAACCTTGATGAAAAAAAGGCCGAAGGGATCGCTTCCATTCTGGTGGTTCCGGTGATTGTGAAAGAAAAAGCCATCGGCGTTCTTTCCCTCTATACTGCCAAAACAAGGGATTTCACCAAAGACGAGGCGGGTTTTCTGGCCGCCCTGGCCGAGCAGGGAGGGATGGCCATCGAACAGGCCCGGCTGCTTGAACGCATCCGACAAAATTCGATGCTTTTCCTTGACCTTGCGTCCGCTATCAATTCCAGTCTGGATATCAAAGAGATCATGCACAACATGACGGCCGATATCACCAAGGCCCTTGGGATGAAAGGTGTCTCCATTCTTCTCTTAAATGAAGATACCGATGCGCTGGACCTTGTGGCAAGTTACGGCCTGAGCGAAGCATTTATAAACAAAGGCCCCCTGTCCGCCGAAAAAAGCGTGGTACAGACCTTGAAAGGCGAAACCGTGGTAATAAAGGATGTAACGACCGACAAGCGGATTCAATACCAAAAGGAGATGAAAAAGGAAAAAATTGTGTCCATGCTCAGCGCCCCCATCAAGGTCCGGGAAAAGGTCATCGGCGTGATGAGGCTATTTTCCGGCGTTGCGCGGGAATTTCCTGAAGATATGATCATTATGGTGAACGCCCTGGCCCAGCAGGGGGCTCTTGCCATCCGGAACGCCTCCATGTACATGATGCTCCAGAATGATATGAACAATCTGAAGGATGAATTGTGGGGTCATCGGTCCTGGTTCTAAATTATATTTGGTCAAAAAAAGACCTTTAGTGCATCCCACTACGATAGCCGGGTTTTCCGGGCTCGAATTCTTTATTGGAACAGGTACGATATTGAGGACAAGGGAAGATATCATGAAAGAAATATCCAGTCCGGGGCGCTTTGCACCGCTGTGCTCGATTATGCCGATGGAAGGAATATCGGTTTTTCCAAATTCATTAGTTTCGGCAATAAGGCCGACGTGAACGAAATCGATCTTCTCAGATATCTCAAGGACGATCCGGACACAGATGTCATTCTCATGTATCTGGAGGATATAACAAATGGTCGGGAGTTTCTCGATATGGCGACGGAGATCACCTGGGAGACCCCCATTTCGCCATCAAGTCCGTGGAACAGGCGTAGAGGCCATGCAGGACGTCCACTTCCGGCTGGCCCCCATGACTGAGGCCAGCGCAGGCATGATGATCAAAACCATCAAGGCTTATAAGGTCCTCAAGGGGATCCGCGGCGCCGGTCCCTCGGACATCAATGCCATAAAAGATTGTTTGCTCCGGTTTATCAACACGAAACTTATGTAAAGATCGGAGGGTTTTATTATTTCTTCGTGGTTGAATAATCATGATAGCCGGCATGCTGCAATGCAAAAATTTAATTAATTTCCTTTGAGATCGACGTAAGGTAATTATTATCAATAATAACAATAAATACAACTTGTTAAACATAAGCATTTGTGCAAAACGGTAATAATAATTAATTAAATAATTTTGTGCAATGCAATATTTTTCTTGACAACATCAAAATACGCATTATAATGGTGTCATCCTTGATCATGGATATAATAAAAACAAAAAAATCAATTTAGGAGGAACAAAAATGGACCAGAAACAAGTACTAAAACAGATGATCGACTTCAACAAGGCAGCTTTTGACAACACCTTTAATGCCATCGCAATACTCCAGGACCAGGCGGAAAGCTCATCAAACACGCTCTTGGCTCAAGCCACATGGCTTCCAAAAGAAGGGAAGAAAGCCATCGACGAATGGGTTAAGACCTGTAAAACCGGGCGTGAGACCTTCAAAAAGTCCGTAGATGAGAGCTTTAAAAAAGTAGAAGATTTCTTTAAGGCTTAATATCACATTAAAAAAGGGGGGTATGCACTGATTCTTAAAGCTCTTTCCCGTAAGTTGCTTTTGCGATATTTCGCGAATACCCCCCTCTTTATCTTACTCCTGACAAGCCTGTCTGCGTGCACCGCACAGGCACGCCGGAACCAAATAGAACGGAGAAAAAATGAATACGGATATATTTGAAGAAGCTGCTGATTGTATTAATTTACTGGCGGGTTATGCGGAAAGCTTTTCTGAAAAAAATCTAAAATTGATCGGGGCGACGGCTGATCAGATTCTGGCCGCCCAAAACTACTGGAACGGTGTCCTTAAGTATTTTAATGAGTTTAATACCCCTTTCTGGATCGCCCTGAACTCCTTCAACACGGTTGAAAAAGATAAATTAACCAGTACGCAACCCTGGGAGACCGCCAGGGACTATATAGAGCTTATGCAATTCAATTGCCAGGTGGCGGAAAAGGGTTTTAAAGGCAGCCTGGAGTCCATGAATGATTACCACCTTGGGCAATTAAATAAAGCCTTTACAGCGTGGTTCAACACCATTTTCAATATCGACGGAGATGATTTCGCGGACTTTGCCGCCGGACAGGCAAAATTGATTGAAAACGTCGTAAAGGCCTATCCTCAGGCCATCCGGGATATTAAACCCGAATTTGGTTTCCATTTCGAAGAGGACGGCTATGTCAAGGCGGCTGAAACGGAGCGTTTTTTCCTCTACCAGGTACTGCCCACGGACAAAAAGGTCAAGGTCAGGGGAAAGGGGAAACCGATCGTCATCATCCCGCCTTATGTTCTGGGACACAACATTCTGTGTTTTCTGCCCCATGAAAATAAAAGCTATGTGCACAGCTTTGCAAACCAGGGAATTCCAACCTACATTCGGATCATGAAAAATATAGACGCCACTTCGGCCGTGCAGGTCATGACCGGGGAAGACGATGTACGGGACACCCGATATTTCTGTGAACAGGTGAAGACAAAGCACGGCAGGGCGGTCACCTTGAACGGGTTCTGCCAGGGAGGATTCATTGCCGTGGTCAATCTGCTTTCCGGTGAACTGGACGACCTGGTGGATGCCCTGATCACCTGCGTAGCCCCTATAGATGGGACCCGAAGCAAGTCTTTAGTGGAATATCTGAATCATCTGCCCCCGCGGTTCAGGGATCTGGGGTATGCCGTAAAGACGCTGCCCAACGGAAATCGGATAGTGGACGGCACGGTGATGAGCTGGGTCTATAAATTGAAAAGCATGGAAAAAGAGGCCCCGCTTTTCAGCTTTTATCGGGACCTGATGATGTTTGACCGATCAAACAATGACGAACTGAAAATCAGCAAGACCGCGGCCGCCATTAACCACTGGCTGATCTATGACCGCTCCGACCTGCCCGAAGCCATCACCAAGATGAGTTTTGCCTCATACACCATTCCCGTGGACAAGGACGGGACCCTTCCCGTTAAGCTATTCGACCGGAAACTTAATTTCAAGCGGATCAAAGAGAAAGAAATCAAGTTCCTTATATGCTATGCCGAAAGAGATGACCTGGTGGACAAGGAAACGGCCCTCGCCCCTTTGGATTATATCGACGCGGAGGTGACTCCCTTTCCCAAGGGCCATGGGGCCATTGCCACATCCTGGTCCAACCCTGAGTCCGCCTGTGCGCTGCACACGCGTTTCGGTGATCAAAATTGCCGGGGACCGGTGCGTTTTCAACTGGATCTGGATAGTGAAACGGACAAATCGGTTTCCCAACGGCCCAAAAAGAAAGCCGCGCCAAAGTCCGCTAAGGGAAAATCGGCGCTCACGTCAAGAACAATAAAAGCAAAAAAGGAGGTAAAGAATGCTGGAAATTAAGGATTCTGTTGCGGTTATTACCGGCGGCGGCGGCGGCATCGGCCTGGCAATCGCCAAATACTGGGTGGAAAACGGCGGCAAGGTGGTCATCGCCGACGTGGCCGAAGAGATGCTTAAGCAGGCAGAGGTCGAACTTACGGATTTAGGCGGTGAAGTCGCTTCGGTGGTGTGCAACGTGACCGATGAGGACGATTGCGCCAGGCTGGCCGACACGGCCATTGAAAAGTTCGGTAAGATCAATCTAGTGGCCCCGTTTGCTGGAATTATCAAGGATGGACTGATGCTGGCAACGGACAAGGAAACCGGGAAAGTAAAAAAGAAAATGGCCCTGGATAATTTTAAAATGGTCGTCGATATCAACTTAACCGGTGTATTCCTGACTGTTCGCGAATGCGCCGAGCGGATGATCAATCATAACTGCAAGGGATTGATCTGTCTCGTTTCCTCTACCAGCAGTCTGGGAACGGCCGGTCAGATCAATTATTCGTCCACCAAGGCGGCCATGTCTGTGATGCCCAAAGTCATTACGGCCGAGTTTTTCCGGCGCGGCCTCGCCGGCAAGATCCGTTGCGTGGCTGTTGCGCCGGGTTATGTGGGCACCCCCATGGTAAAGGGGATGAACCAAAAAGCCTTGGATTATATTATCGGTCAGGTCCCCATCGGCCGTCTGATTGAGCCGGAGGAAGTGGCTACTCTGGTGGGGGATATCTATCGGAACGAGGCCCTGGCCGGAGATGTCTTCTTTATCCACGGCGGCTTGCGTCTTGGGTCCAAAGGATGATCTGCAGCTTCGAATGAAAGCGATAAAAAGGCCATTTGCTTTCAAGCAGGTGGCCTTCTTTTTTGGTACTCATTAAATGGTTTAATTGCCCATGGGAATACAGGAAAGAAAAACACGAGAAAAGGCAAGAAGACGTCAGATGATAATTGCTGCCGCCAGAAGGGTATTTTCCAATAAAGGCTTCGCAAAGCTACCATGGAGGATATTGCAAAAGAGGCGGAGCTTAGCACCGGCACCCTTTATCTTTATTTCAAAGGTAAAGACGAATTGTATACCGTTCTGTCCCTTCGAGCCATTCAATATCTGAACATCAGATTGGAGGAAGCCATAACAAGCCAAAAGGAGTCGAAGTCCGATCAAAAGATATCGATACTGAAGGAAGCTATGTATGACGTTTACAGATTCGACCCTTTGGTGCTCACAAATATCTTCCGATCACAATCGCGTGGAACCTGGAAGAATATTTCATCTCAGCTCCTTTCTCAGATCTAGGAATTGTATCACAGCGCACTCGAGAAAATTGCCAAAATACTTGAAGAAGGAATAAGTCAAGGCAATTTTATCGCTGTATCTCCCGAGTCAATCGCGAACGTTATTTGGGCTTTATTTTTAGGCATCGTTATCTGGGAGGACAGTAAACGGATTATCTATCATGATCATGATCACTTCATGCAAACCCTGGATAACGCGTTTGAGATATTTGGCCGAGGATTAATAAATGCCATAGTTAATCCTACTGTACATCCCAAGGGATCACGACAGCGACGTACGGGCGTTGGAAATCCGGCAGTCCCATAAGTGTGTCCCTTGCAGCACACATTTCAGGTTGGATGAACTATCTCCGCAGTAGGTGCGGGGGTAGTTCATTCTTTTTTCACATCGAAAATGACTTCATCCACGTCGTTGTCTTCGGCGAATCTACCCAAGCCTTCACCCGGATTAAAAGATGGGTTTTACAGTGAATTCCTTCCCTTTTTCTTCTTGTAAATATGATTGGAAGAAAATTGTGGTCGAACCCACCTGCCGGGAAAACACGCCCAATCACTCAACGGTGATATCCACGTTCAACTGATCTCCGATTTGATTAAGCCCTTGTTCCACGCTTTGCAGGGATACCTTTTGGGGAATTTCAATCAAAAGCGTCATACTGTAAATGGCGGCCCCGCTTTCTGGTGATAATTTCATTTCCGAGTTCAGGGTGCTGATGTTGATATCGCTATCGGCAAGAAAACGACTCACTTTGTATACAATGCCGGCCTGATCCTGGCCTTCCACGTGCAAGTTTTTGGTATAATAATCGTCTTTCGGCTTCCTTTCTTCGTGGCTAAAGGGCCGTATAAAGGCGGTGATACCCTTTTCTCTTTCCAGCCGGCGGCATTCCATGGAAAGCTTTTCTTCCAAATCTGTTTCTTCCCTGGCAGACAGAGGGGAGAACAGCAAAATGATGGCAAACTCGCCGGCTAGGTTGGTCATGGTAGAATCTTCCAGGTTGCAGCCGTTTTCGTAGATTACCTGGGAAATGTCGGCCACGATGCCGGGCCGGTCCTTGCAAAAAGCGGTCAGTAAGAATTTTTTTAACATAATAAGTTACCTCCGTTTATAATATGGATTTGCTCCGGGACGATAGCTGTGATCAAGGTGAAAAAGTCCGATAGAGCTCCCTGGCCTGGTATGAACTACGTACAAAAGGTCCGCTGGCAACCTCCACAAATCCCATTTGAAGGGCTTTTTCACGCCAACTGTCAAACTCTTCCGGGGGCACGAAACGAGCAACGGGAAGGTGGTGCTTTGACGGCTGCAGGTACTGGCCCACGGTCAGGATGCTGCATCCTGCTTCCAAAAGATCCTGAAGGGTCTTGCGGATTTCGCCGGAGCTTTCCCCGAGTCCCAGCATCAGGCCCGATTTGGTGATCATCGAGGGAGAATAGGCTTTTGCCTGACGCAGTAGTTTAAGCGAACGCTGATAGATCGCCTGCGGACGCACCGCAGGGTAAAGCCTATGGACCGTTTCGATATTGTGGTTTAGTACATCAGGTGCGGCTCTAAAAACGGTTTTAAGCGCCGCAAGTTCGCCCTGAAAATCGGGAATAAGCACCTCCACTTTCACCCCTGAATTCTTTTTGCGCACCTGGTGAATTGTTTCTGCAAAAATACCGGCGCCCCCGTCGGGAAGGTCGTCCCGAGTGACGGATGTGATCACCACGTATTGCAGGTTCATCTTACGGGCAGCTTCTGCGACCCTTTCCGGCTCCTGCAGATCGGGTGGCCCGCTGGGGCCGGTGTCAACGTTGCAGAAACGGCAGTTGCGGGTACACCTGTCTCCCAGAATTAAAAAAGTTGCCGTTTGTCTTGAAAAACACTCGAACTGGTTGGGGCATTTGGCCTCCTGGCAAACGGTGTGAAGCGCCTTGGAGTGAATCAGGGACCTTGTCCTTTCGTACATGGGCCCGGAGGGCAGTCTGCGTCTTAGCCAGCGAGGTTTCCGGATGCTGATGGTATGTTCGTTTTGCTGAATCATCTTTGTCTTAATGCCTGATTATTTCATTGCCGCTTGGAGAACAAGCTTCTTTGCTGCATCCTGAAGATCCGCAACCTTTATGGGGACCAGATCAAACCCGAAAACTGCCGAGAGGTGATGGCGAATTCTCCGGCGCACCTGCCGCATGGAAATAGTGCGGGAAAGCGCTTTAGACAGAGATGTTATGCCTACCTCTTTAAGACCGCAAGGATTTATCCAGCAAAAAGGTTCAAGGAAAATGTTCACATTAAATGCAAAACCGTGGAAAGCAACCCCGTGGCGGATAGAGATGCCGATGCTGCCCAGCTTGCTGTTTCCTACCCAGATTCCCCGGTTTTTAGGGTTACGTTCGGCCGCGACCCCAAAGTCTGCGGCCGTTCGCAGCATGATTTCTTCCAGTCCGCTGACATAATCCGTCACCGACAGCCTGAGCGTTCGCAAGTCGATGATGGGATAACCGATCAGTTGTCCCGGCCCGTGATAGGTGATATCCCCTCCCCGTTCCACGTGAACGACCGGTATACCCTTTTTTTCAAGAAACGTCTCGGATACGGTCAGATTATCCAGTCCGCCACGGCGGCCGAGGGTAAACACCGCCGAATGCTCGAGTATTAAAATGACGTCGCAGTCAAGCGTGTGGTTGTTTCTGGCGGCCACGATGCTGCGCTGCAGTTCGAGGGCCTCCCGGTAATCGGTAATCGGCAACTCAACATATAGGCATTGTCTGCCCGATGACGATGTGTAAAGCAGGCTTTCCATTTTCAAAGGACATTTCCGTCAATAGCCGAATATGTTCCGGTTATCTAACCGCACAGGCAGGGTTTGCGTGCGGCCGCTATTTCATCCAGTCTTCTAACCTTGGAGATCTTGGGTGCTTCTAAAAGAAGCTCCGGGTTCTTTTTGGCCTCATCGGCAATGGCTTTCATGGTTTCGATAAAGTGGTCGATATCCTCCTTGGACTCCGTCTCAGTCGGCTCGATCATCAGCGCGCCATGGACCACCAGCGGAAAATAGATGGTGGGCGGATGAAATCCGTATTCCATCAGGCGCTTGGCAATGTCCAGGGTGCTCACCTTGTTGGCTTCCTGGTTTTTGTCGGTAAAGACGCATTCATGCATGCAGGGTTTATCATAAGGAAGATGAAAAACACCTTTTAAACTTTCTTTGATATAATTGGCGCTTAATACCGCAAGTTGGCTGACTTTTTTCAAGTTTGCCCCCATGGAAAGAATATAGCTGTAAGCCTTTAGCTTGACGCCGAAGTTTCCGTAAAATGCATGAATTTTGCCGATCGATTCCGGGTAGTCTTCAGAAAGCTCATATTTCCCGTCTTTTTCGATCACACGGGGTACCGGCAAAAACCGTTCAAGCTCCTCAGTTACACAGATAGGTCCGCTGCCGGGACCGCCGCCGCCATGGGGTGTTGAAAAGGTCTTGTGCAAGTTAAGATGGAGCACGTCCACCCCAAGCTTCTTAACGTTGACAATTCCCATGACAGCGTTCATATTGGCGCCATCCCCGTAAACCAGACCGCCCTTTGAATGGACGATGTCGGCGACTTTCTTGATGTTTTCTTCAAAAAGCCCCAGGGTGTTGGGGTTGGTGACCATGATTCCTGCCGTATCTTCATCCATGACCTCGGAGATTGTTTCGGGAGAAAGAATCCCCTGATCATTGGATTTTACAAGAATCGATTTGAAACCGCACAGGGCCGCACTGGCCGGATTCGTACCGTGGGCCGTGTCCGGGATTAATACCTTTGAACGGGTTTCGCCCTTGGCTTTATGATAAGCGTTGATAATCATCATCCCCGTGAGTTCTCCATGGGAACCCGCGGCAGGCTGAAGCGTGACCGCCGGCAGCCCGGTGATTTCCGCGAGATACTGTTCAAGGTCAAACATTATCTTCAGCACGCCCTGGGACAGTTCCGCAGGAAGCAGGGGATGGGCGCCTGCAAACCCGGGAAGTGATGCCTGTCTTTCATTTGTTTTGGGGTTGTATTTCATGGTGCAGGAACCCAGGGGATACATGCCGCTGTCTACACCGAAATTCCATTGAGAAAGCCGGGTAAAGTGGCGCACCACATCCTGTTCGCTTAAATCCGGGAAATCCGGTCCGTCGCCTTTCAGTTCATCATCCAGGGGACAAGGGTCTACATCCCGCCTGGGCAGGGAAAAACCGATCCTTCCTTTTGCCCCTTTTTCCCAAAGGAGCGGTTCGTTAAATATCAGGCCTGTTGTACCGACAAGTTCTTTCATGATGTAACCTCCTTGATAAGGGCATCCATGTCCTCTTTGCTGCTGGTTTCCGTTACACAAAAAAGGTAATGATCATCAAGTTCGGGATAGTAGGGTGCCAAAGGGAGACCTGCCACGATCTTTCTCTTCAACAATTTTTTGTAGGTCGTCTCAAATCCGGCAGGAGATTCCACCACGAACTCATTAAAGGTGGGGCTGTCAAAGCTTATGGTAAATCCTGCATTTTTCATTTCTCCTTTAAGGTATTCCGCCTTATCGCGGTTTAACCCGGCAAGTTCCCGAAACCCGGTGCCGCCGAGACTAGCCATATACATGGTGGCGGTGGTGGCACAAAGGCCCTCGTTGGAGCAGATATTGGAAGTGGCCTTTTCCCGCCGGATGTGCTGCTCTCTGGTGGCGAGGGTCAGGACAAATCCTCTTTTCCCGTCCTTGTCCACGGTTTGACCGATGAGACGGCCCGGCATGTTGCGCACATATTTGTTTAACGAGGCGAAAATGCCCAGTCCGGGACCTCCGAATGAGCGGGGAACGCCAAGGCTTTGACCTTCCCCGCAGACAATGTCGGCCTCAAGGCTTCCCGGACTTTTCAGAAGACCATAGGCAAGGGGTTCGGTAAAACATGTCACGAAAAGGGTCTTCTTGTCGGAGTGAGCCTTTTCTCCGATATTTTTCAAATCCTCGATACATCCAAAAAAATTGGGAGACTGAACCGCGACGGCCGCCAGCTCTTCCAGGTTGTCGAGTGCGGAAATGTCAGTTCTGCCGTTTGCCAGATAAGGAATTTCCACAATTTCATATCCGGTGGGGGCAAAATAGGTTTGAACCACTCGGCGATACAGGGGATGAATCGCATTTGAAACCGCCACTTTTTTTCGTCGGGTAATCCGGATCGCCATGAGCAAGGCTTCAGCCAGGCCCGATGCACCGTCATACATGGATGCGTTTGCCACTTCCATTCCTAGAAGACGTGTGATCAGCGTCTGGTATTCATAAATGGTCTGAAGCGTTCCCTGGCTGATCTCCGGCTGATAGGGAGTATACGCGGTATAAACTTCCGAACGCATAAGGAGATGTTTAATTGCTTCGGGTATATAATGGTCATAGCTGCCGGCCCCCAAAAACACCTTGTATTCCGGGGAAACGGCCATGGTGCCTGCCAGGGTGTTCATATGGTCGTTCAGTTCCCATTCGCTCATGGGTTCAGGAAGGTTGAGATCGTCCTTGCGACGGCAATCCTCTGGAATGGTGGAGAAAAGCTCATCAAGGTTTTTCACTCCCACTTTCTGAAGCATTGAGGCAATATTTTCACTGGTATGAGGCAAGTATCTCATTATTCCAATCCTTTCAGCATTTCAAGGTAAGCGTCTTTGTTCATAAGAAGATCCAGCTCGGCCGGATCGCCGGGTTTGACCTCGATAATCCATCCTTTTCCATACGGGTCTTCGTTGACCAATTCAGGTGCATCTGATAGTTCCTCATTGATAGAAACGATTTCACCGCCTACCGGCATGTACATTTCGGATACGGCCTTGACGGATTCCAGGCTGCCGAACTCTTCCTTTTTTTCAAACGTGTCTCCCAGTTCGGGCATCTCAACGAAAACAATCTCCCCGAGCTGATCCTGAGCGTAGTCTGTAAGCCCGACCTTTAGATTTTCGCCCTCAAGCCTTGCCCATTCATGATCATCAGTATACTTCACATCATCCGGTAAATTTAATTCGCTGATCTCTTTGCTCATGTTCTTCCCTCCTTTTCTGTTTGAAATAAATTTCTATACCATCTCTTTCATAGAGCGGCGTGCGGTGCGATCAGGACGGATGTCCTCCACGATCGTAACCTTGAGTTTCCGCCGCTTATCTTTAAGCTCAACGATCTCACCCGGGGCCAGCTTCGACTTTACCTTTACAAAGCCGCAACAGAGTCCCTTCGGTTTAAACCCTTCCGGTTTGTCTGGGCTGGCAATACTGTATATCCGATCTTCATGGCGCCCGATTCCCATGTCGGTGACGCAGGTTAAAACCAATCCGATTTTATTACCCTCGGCATCCAGCACATCCGCTGGCTCCTCAACCGAAACCTTGCGAAGATCGTAACCGGCAAAGGGCAGGGTGTGTTGGCCATAATCGGTTTTTAAAAGCGCCTCGCTGCCGATGAACTGTTTGGTGAATCCAGAGTAATCGGCATTATACGCCAGGGCAAACGGCCACGGGTTGTTAAGAAAAGGCCAGGGGCCGATATCCTGGTGAGAAAGGGGCAGTACGGCACCTGCCCTGAGAGAGTCCCTGGCCGCAAGTCCACAGGCCAGCAGTCCGAATTCCTTACCTGCTTCGATAAGTATATCCCAGGTCCGGGTGAATTGATCCGGTTCGACAAAGATTTCAAAACCGAATTCACCGGTGTAGCCGGTACGGGAAAGCAAAATCGGTGTGCCATCAGCAAGCAGCACGGTTTCTGCAGCAGACGAATTTGGGTCAAAATGCCCTTTGAATGAAAAGTACGGCAGCTTGTCAAACACAGCTTCGGGATTTTTCAGCACCTTAATTAAAATTTTTGCTGCCAGAGGCCCCTGTACGTCCAGTTTGCCGACCCTGTCGGTCAAATCTGTAATATTTACGCTGCGGCTGTCCACATGGGCCAGCAGCTGCGCACTGATCGCACCGCCCATTCCTGCGTTAACGACCAACATGTAAAGTGCCTCGTCAATTTGAAACACAATGGCGTCATCGATGACGTCACCGGCGTCGCTCA
>JAUWLP010000008.1 GCA_030613575.1 Desulfobacteraceae bacterium | reverse complement strand
CACTGAAACGGTTGTCATCGAGGGAAAAAGCTATCGGATGAAAGAAGTTATCGAGGACTGATGCTTTGTTGATTGGTTGCCGGGGATGGAATGTCTCCGGCGGCCTACTTTTATAGGCCCAGAAAAGCCACATTTTTAAACCGCCACTTCTATGACGTTTTCACGGCGCCGCTAACACATAAGGCTACCTTGTCTCGTCTCAGCAGTATTTGCCTGGCACTCCCTATCAGGATATGTTCACAGACTCCCCAAAGATTCTCTCCTTCATTCTGGGACTGATTTGGAGTCTCTTCGGCTATTATAGTCTTTTTATCCAGTTTTCGTTGTCTTTTTTGATCCCTCTTTTCTTTTCTTGCTAATTCTTTATTACGCTTTTTAAATGAATCACGTGATTTCGCCATACTGTCACCTCGGAGGCCGTTATTCTTGATAGTGATGAAAAGAAAAGGGATTTGGCCAGGATTTTTTTAGGGTTTAAGATCTTGTAATGACAGAGAGGGCTAGTACTAATTCAAACCAAACAAAAGGGCATCCCCTCAATATTAGAAGGAATGCCCTTTTTACTCAGAACATAAGGTTAAATCACAGTGACATTTGCAGCAGCAGGACCTTTTTGTCCTTGCTCTATGTCAAAGGAAACTCGGTCGCCTTCATTGAGGGATTTAAACCCGTCTGCATTGATTGCAGAATGATGAACAAACACATCCGCTCCGTCTTCCTGCTCAATGAATCCGAACCCTTTATGGTCATTAAACCACTTAACAGTTCCATTGGTCATGATAACATCCTCCTTTCAAAAAATTTTCAAAATCTTAAACTGGAGGATGCCACATTAAAAAAATGAACTGTTCCTTCAGAAAAAAACCACCCCACCAATTGAAGGTGAGGCCTTGTTGAATAAAATAATAATAACACCCTTTGTGCCGAAAGCAAGCTAATTATTTTTTTTAAAGAAATTGATAATATAAAATATATATACCTTTAAAACATAACCTTAGGTCAATATAGCTTGTCACAGTGCGCAGTCAAATCAATTTGAGGCCAGGTGCAGATTGAAAATGTCAATTCCCACTATATCAGAAAGGGATTTAGTCACAATATTGAGGTCAGACTAAGCACAGCTCGATTCCAGATACCTTGCCAATACATGGAATATTCTGCAATGTCAATAGGTTGTGATACTATTCAGATATCGATCGCTCTTGTTAAAAATTATTGCATAGTCCAGGTTTGCCTCCGACCCTACATCTTGTGTTTGTCACTTTCCCCTAATTTCGGTTTTCCGGTCAAGGTTCCGTGCTTAAACCTTGCATGAGCATAAATCCAATATCATTGAAGATTACTTTTGTAAATCAAAACCTTACATGATTAGATCATGGCTTTGTTTTTAAAGATGGACTTTAAAATTGCCATCTCTATTTTTGGTGAAGGCTTCCATCTATGTTGATGGTCAAAACGTTTTTTAGCAAAGTGGTGTTGGGCATCAATGACCACAGGATCACTTTCAACATGAAGAGGGGGCGTCATATTCACGCCTAAACTTCTGGCGTTGTCTTGCTTAGAGATATCAATCCGTCCTTTAGAATCGAAGTGCATAATGAAATATTACATGCGTATGATTTCTACTAGCTTTCGATTTTCAAATTCAATCGCCACCTCAGCATATCGCACACGCTTGCCGGCATATTGTGGGAAGGATATATCTGGGTCACGTTTCATCAACCTTTCATACTTTTTCAGCGAAAGACGCTCCAAAGAATTATCATCATTAACAATAAAGATTCGAAGACCTACACCCATAATGCTCCAGATTTGAAATCAATCTCAAAATTTCAATTGAAAATTATCCGAGACTATCAAAAGAAAATCTAACTGCTGTTTTTGCATTCACTACAGAATGTATTTGAGAAGAATTTCTTTAAAATAATTTAACATGAAATCCATTTATGAAGCTATGTTTCAAATGACGCAAGTTTCTGCCTGAGATAATTAAATTGATTCTCAATGTAATAGGCCCGAATATCGCTTTCTAAAATAGAACCGAGTTTTACTTTAAAGTCATTCTTTTTGAAACTGTCCAATTTGGCAATCATTTTCGTCTTATCTGCGTTAGAAAGGTTTGGCAGCGGAATACCTTGCCGCAACAGGAATTCAATATCAAACCCGTCACGGATCTCAACTCTTTCCAATAATGCAGCGATTTTATTTTTCATCGTTTGTTCGAGCGTGTGCGCTTTTAAAACAACCTGTTTCGTACTGAACCTCGAGTAGGCGATCTTTTCCTGAAAATCCCAATCCCTTATTTCTTTTCTGATTTCAATTTTCAGTCGCTTTGGGAAATACCCTGAACGGATTTCAAGCAAAACTGTAAAATGCTTCATTTGCGCATCTGTTATGTCATAATTCTGTTGCAGGACATCTTTAATTTTATCGAAAAGGGTGGTTTCAGCCGTGTCTTTAATCCGCCAGAAATCCAGGTCGACCGAATAGCGTTTGAGTTCGTGGCAAAGCCTGAGCATCGTACCGCCGCCGAAAACGAGTGAATCCAGCAAACGTGCATTTTTCAGTTTTTCCAGGACCTCGATCTCAAAAATTTCATGTTTTTCGAAAATATTCATATTTGTTTAAAAAATTTTGGGTTTTTAAAGGCAACGACTGTGCCATGCGCTCGATTTTTTCCATATCCAATTTATTAAAATCAATAGAGGGCATATCCAATTTATACCGTCCGAAAGACATCAAATAGACACCATCCAGAAAAGCCTTTTCAGGTTCCGCGACAAAAAACCCCTGGTGTTTCAGAAATCCCCAATACACGTCGGCGTTGATTTTTGTATAGTTAAGAACGGTATGATCAATTTCTTTTCTTATCGTCCGTTTAATCACGACGGATTCGATAAAATCACGCTGTATTTGAGTTGTTATTTCATAGTAATCCAGAGCGGTCATAAGAGAAATGTAGGACGGAACCTGAAAAATATTTGCGATGGCAAATTTCTGTTCGCGGTCAAAACTCGTCCATCTTTCTTTAAGAATGTAAATATTGCGTTTCACCCGGATTAGCATTCCCTGCTTTACATAACGATGTGCCGTTATTTTGGCAGAGTTTTGTGAAATGCCCAGTATCCGTGCAATATCTTCATAACCAAAATACAGTTTTTTTATATCTCGCAATTGAAAGTATTTCATCAGGCACGCCTAATTAACATTTTTGTTAATTAAATATACTTGACATGGTGCATTTAGGCAAGGATAATTTTTAAAATATTGATCCTTTATTTGCTTATGTGCACGGTTTTGAAGCTTGAACCTTATGATTTTCCTACTTAATAATACTAAACCCTGCTGGTTGTGACAACGACCCTGGTTCGCCCTTCTAAAAACGTGATGGATTTAAAAGCCAAATCCGTCAAGGTTTGGGAATTTGAAGGCCCAGCTAAAACGCTCCAAGCTGGCAGTGTTTTATCTTGACACCCATGGTTTCGCAGGCCCCGCTGACTTTCATTTTGTGAACTTTAAAACGGGATGCGATATCCAATGCACTCTTGCAAGAAAGTCTCCCCTGGACCAGCGCATCAGAAATGGCATCTTTTAAATCCTCACTTACCTTATTTTGAGGCTTTACAATCTTTTTTTTTGGCTGATACCCAAACAATCCCAGCTGGCATTTTACCAGCCTGTAATTAATCAGATCAACGGTCATACCAACCGCATCTTCTGATACCTGCAGCTCCTTTGCGATTTCAAATGCCACAGCACAGGGGATTTTATTCTCTTTCGCCCTGTTTATAATTTCATTTTTAATTAAAATATCCGGTTTCGCATCCGGACCGTGCTTTTGTGCAAATTGTTTGTCTTTGTGAAGATTCATATGTTGCTCCTTTCATAATATTGATGATCTCGTAAAAAGTCCGATTTAGACCGTCAATTTTGACTTTTTTTAAATTATGATGCCGCCAAATTTTTTACAAGACAAATACAATGGTCTCGCAAAAAGCCAAAAAATAACATATTACGAATTCATCAAACACAAAATTTGTATTTTTCTTGAACTTAAATAAGCTGTCTGTTATTTTAATTATTTACGGAAATAAAAAAACTTCATATTCTTGAGGCTTCCATCATGTCCTTTTTTATTAAACGCAAAAATACGGGTCAAATTAAGGTTGGAAATGTAAAGGTGGGCGGCAATGCTCCTGTTGTGGTTCAGTCCATGACAAATACATTTACTCAAGATGTTCCGGCCACTGTTTCACAAATTCAGCGCCTGGAAGCGGCCGGATGTGAAATTGTAAGGGTGGCCGTGCCCGACCCGGAGGCGGCTGAGGCAATTTCTTCAATAAAGGAAAAGGTTTCTATTCCGATTATAGCTGACATACATTTTGATTACCGTCTGGCCATAACCGCAGCAAGGAGAGGTGCTGACGGGCTGAGGCTAAATCCCGGTAATATCGGTAGTGATAAAAAAGTAAAAGCGGTTGTTGACTGCGCAAAGACTTTTAATATCCCTATTAGAATAGGGGTTAATTCGGGCTCCCTTGAAAAAGATATCCTGAAGAAATATAATGGGGCAAGCGCAGAAGCCATGGTTGAAAGTGCCCTGCGGCATATTGATTTAATAAAGTCATTCGATTTTCACAATATAAAAATCTCGATTAAGGCCTCTGATGTGCATCGTACCGTAGATGCTTACAGGCTCCTTTCCTCAAAAACCGATCTCCCGCTTCATGTGGGTGTAACAGAGGCAGGGGGGCTTTATTCCGGAATCGTCAAGTCGTCCCTTGGCATAGGAATGCTTCTTTCAGAAGGTATTGGAGATACGATCCGTGTCTCTTTAACACGGGATCCGGTTGAAGAGGTCAGGGTTGGATATGAAATCCTGAAAGCACTCGATATCCGACAGCATGGCCCCGACATTATATCATGCCCGACCTGCGGACGCTGTAAAATCGATCTTTTTAATATTGTGGAACGTATTGAAAAGGCGTTACTATTAAACCCCTTGCCGATTAAACTTGCCATCATGGGCTGCGTGGTGAACGGACCGGGAGAAGCCAAGGAGGCTGATATCGGTATTGCCGGCGGTGATGGCACAGGGATTCTTTTCAAGAAGGGAAAGGTGATAAAAAAGTTTCCTGAAGAAAAACTTGTCGAGGTTTTACTGGCTGAAGTTGAAAAATTTAATGAATTATAGGAACTCAAAATGGGGGGAAAAAACAAAACTGCGATAACACCTACTCGAGCTGAAAATTATCCTGAATGGTACCAGCAGGTGGTCAAGGCGTCCAAAACGGCAGACCAATCACCCGTGAGAGGATGCATGGTGATAAAACCCTGGGGGTATGCTCTCTGGGAAAATATAATGCGCGTACTCAATGATATGTTCAAGGAGACAGGTGTTAAAAATGCGTATTTCCCTCTTTTTATTCCGCTTTCTTTTCTTGAAAAAGAGGCTGAACATGTGGAAGGATTTGCAAAGGAATGTGCCGTTGTTACACACCACAGACTTGAAAAAAAATCTAACGGTGGTCTAGAACCCGCAGGAATGCTCAATGAGCCTTTAATTATACGACCTACTTCTGAAACCATAATTGGAGATTCATTTTCCAAGTGGGTTTCAAGTTATCGCGATCTTCCTCTACTTATAAACCAGTGGGCAAATGTTGTCAGATGGGAGATGCGAACCCGTGTATTTTTACGGACCAGTGAATTTCTGTGGCAAGAAGGACATACGGTCCATGCCACAGCAGAAGAAGCCGTTGAACGTACTCAAATGATGCTCGAGGTTTATGCCAGGCTTGCCGAAGAATACCTTGCTATGCCGGTAATCAAAGGAAGAAAGACTGCCTCAGAAAGATTTCCCGGAGCAGTAGACACCTTGTGCATCGAAGCAATGATGCAGGACAGAAAAGGTCTCCAGGCCGGCACCTCACACTTTTTGGGGCAGAATTTTGCCAGGGCTTCTGAAATAAAGTTCCAGTCTTCCATAGAAAAAGAGGAATATGCCTGGACCACTTCATGGGGAGCGTCCACCCGCCTTATCGGCGGACTCATAATGACCCATGGTGATGATGATGGTATCATTCTTCCGCCCAGGGTTGCATCTTCACATGTGGTTCTGATGCCCATAATCCGAAAACCTGAGGACAGGATAAACGTTATGACGTATGTTGAAAGCCTGGCAAAAGAACTGAAAGATAAATTTTATCACCACTGCCGTCTTGAAGTGGAAATTGACGATCGAGATATCGGGGGCGCCAGGGGATGGGAATGGATTAAAAAAGGAATACCGCTGCGGGTTGAAATTGGTCCCAGAGACATTGCCGATAATTCTGTATATGTTGGAAGGAGAGATAAGGGGCACAGAGACAAAACATCGGTAAAAAGGGATCATTTTGTTGGGGAAATAACAGATATCCTGGATGAAATACAGCAAACCCTTTTTGAGCGTGCCCTGTTGTTCAGAAAAGAGCATACCATAACCATAGACGATAAAAAAGAATTTTATAAATTTTTCACCCCGGAAAACCCCGAAGAGCCTGAGATTCATGGTGGATTCGCATTGTCACACTGGTGCGGGGAAGATCGTTGCGAGTCGAAAATAAAAGAAGATCTAAGTGTGACTATTAGATGCATCCCTCTGTCCGGCCCATCGGAAAAAGGTGAGTGTATTTATTGCAGCGGACCGAGCAGCGGGCGGGTAGTATTTGCAAAGGCATATTAATCTTGACGGTCTCGTAAAAAGTCCAACTTCTGCGTTGTACTGCATTTCGCAATCATTCAACGTACGAAAAGTACGCCTCATGATTACAAAATTTGCACGCCTTGAATTTGAACTTTTTACGAAACCGTCTAAATCTGACTTTTTACGAAACCATTAATCTTCGATGATCCGTATCAACGACATAATCGACAAAATTACCGGATACTTCCCGGAGGCTGATCTGGACATCATAGACCGTGCCTATATTTACTCGGCCAGGGTCCACGATGGTCAGGTTCGTCTGTCCGGAGAACCCTATCTTTCTCACCCCCTGGAAGTCGCCGGCATTCTGGCTGATATGAAACTCGATGTTATCAGCGTTGCATCCGGCCTGTTGCACGATGTGATCGAAGATACCCATGCCACCCCGGAAGAGATCAATGCCATGTTCGGTGACGAAATTACCCATATCGTCTCGGGGGTAACCAAGCTGAGTGCTCTCCCCTTTAGCAGCAGTTCTCAGGCACGTCAGGCCGAGAGTATCAGAAAGATGATTCTTGCCATGGCGGACGATATCCGGGTCATACTGATCAAACTCGCTGACCGGCTTCACAATATGAGGACACTAAAGTTTCACTCGGAGAAAAAAAGGAGAAAAATAGCGCAGGAAACCATTGATATCTATGCGCCTATTGCAGCCCGTCTCGGTATTTACTGGATAAAAGAGGAACTGGAAGACACCTCGTTTATGTATCTTCAGCCCGAAGAATTTTCTAAAATAGTAAGTCATGTCAACCAGGACAAGAAAGAGGGCGAAAAATATATAGAAACCGTTAAAAGCTTTATTAAGAAAAAAATGGATGAGCACAATTTGAAATGCGAAGTTCTGGGAAGGTATAAGTATTTTTACAGCATCTATAAAAAAATGGCTTCCCAGAACCTTGAATTTGAAGAAGTGTACGATATTATTGCATTCAGGATAATCCTCGATACAATACCTCAGTGCTATGAAGCTCTTGGTTTGATACATTCCCTCTGGAAACCGGTTGCCAAAAAGTTCAAAGATTATATAGGCGTTCCAAAACTCAATATGTACCAATCTTTACACACAACAGTTATCGGGCCTTTTGGTGAACGTATAGAGCTACAGATGCGGACCCATGAAATGGATAAGGTCGCCAAATCCGGCATCGCCGCTCACTGGAGCTATAAGGAAGGTCGCCGTTTTGATGAAAAGATGAACAAAACATTCCCCTGGATTCAAGATCTTGTCGAACATCAGGAAGATTTCGGAGACCCGGATGAATTTCTGGAAAATGTTCGGATCGATCTCTTTTCTGATGAAGTTTACGTTTTTACTCCCCGAGGAGAAATAAAATCCTTGCCCAGAGGCGCCACGCCTGTTGATTTCGCCTATTTAATTCATACAGAAGTCGGAAATCAGTGCACCGGAGCCAAAGTAAACGGTCGTATTGTCCCACTGCAATATGAATTAAAAACCGGAGACACTGTTGAAATTTTTACATCAAAGAAAGGCCATCCGAGCAAAGACTGGTTGAATTTTGTCAAGACGGTCAAGGCCCGTTCCAGAATAAGGCAGTGGATCAAAATTCAGGAAAAAGAAAGGAGCATCTCCCTTGGCCGGGAAATGTGTGAAAAGGCTTTTCGCAAATACCGCCTCAATTTCAATACTCTTTTGAAATCAGAAGAAATGGATAAGGCTGTTGAGAATTTTGGCTTTAAGAATATCTATGATCTGATTGCAAGTGTAGGTTATGGTAAAATTACCCCTTTGCAGATCATACGAAAAATTACTCCCAAACCCGAGGAGGAAAAAGAGCACGAATCGCTCTTTAACAAAATCGTAGGCCGTGTACGGAAGAAAAGGCCGAGCACAGGTGTAGTTGTAAAGGGTGTTGATGACATCCTGATAAAGTTCGGCAAGTGCTGCCAGCCGGTTCCCGGAGATCCGATTACAGGTTATATTACAAGGGGTTACGGGGTTACAGTTCACAGGAAACGTTGCGTCAATGCTTTAAAAATGAGCCCCGAAAGACAAATAGACGTGGAATGGAATGTGGATATTAAAGAGACATATCCTGTAAAGATCCGAGTTCGTTCCTACGACAGAGTCGGAATGCTTGCTGATATTACTTCCAATATCAGTAAAAATGGTGCGAATATAGTAAGCGCAAATACGGAAACCCGGGGGAGTAAAATCGTCGACAGTTATTTTACCATAGCCGTTGAAAATACCGAACATCTAAAAAGAGTTCTATCAGCCATCAGGAAGATAAAACACATTCAAGAAGTAAAGAGAATAGACGCCTGACGCGTAGGTCCTAATTGTGTATTTTGTGGCAAAACTTTTTCAATTGCCACTAAGACACCAAGAAAGATTAATAAATTTATCCTTTGTGCCTTTGTGGCAAACATTTAGTTTTAGCTCGTCCGGGCTAAGGCGCTTTAACAATACTGCCTGATTTGATACAGTTGGTGCAGACCATTATCCTTTTGACCCTGCCGTTATACAATGTCCGTACCCTCTGTAGGTTTGGATTGAATCGACGTTTTGTCACATTGTGGGCGTGGCTTATATTATTTCCAACAAGCGGTTTTTTTTCGCATATTTCACATATTTTGGCCATTATTATTTCTCCTTATATCTTTCTGAACTTGGCTAAGTACATCTTAATAAGCAGGATGTAAAGTATTTTTCCTAACGTCTGCAATGAGTCTATTTTCTATTGAGAGGCCTTTTCCTCCTCCTGTTTTTTTAATAACGCCTCACAGGTGGCAATATGCTGCAAAGCCATTTGGTGGACTCCCACATCAGAATATTTGGTGAGGACTGACTTGAAACGACTTAAAGCTGCTTTGTAATGCTTGCTCTTGAAATAAAAAAGTCCAACATAAAGTTCATGCCCGGCAAGGCTTTTCAAACATTTTTTGATATGTTCTTCGCCTTTGATCGTATATGAATCTCCCGGAAACTGTTTCTTAAGACGCTTAAACGTATTAAGTGCCTTTTTAGCCGGCGTTTGATCCCTGTCGATAGTATCTATTTGCTCAAAATAACAGAGC
Source organism: Desulfobacteraceae bacterium (assembly GCA_030613575.1). Taxonomy (GTDB): domain Bacteria; phylum Desulfobacterota; class Desulfobacteria; order Desulfobacterales; family UBA11574; genus S5133MH16. The sequence goes on along the minus strand of JAUWLP010000008.1, from coordinate 23,105 downwards.
CCGATCTGAAAGATGACATACGGTATGGCTTCATTACGGGGATGAAGGCTTTCAAACTCTTCATATGATGCGACAGATTCTTCATATTCTTTAATATTGTAATAAGCATCGGCTGTTTTCAATTCCGCAAGAATCGCAAATTTACTGAAAGGATACCAGTCTTTGAGTTTTTCAAAAGATTCTATCGATTCTTTATATTTTCCGCTGTTGAATTGATCCATTCCATCGCTTGCAAGTTCCTGTGCCGTTTTTTCTTCTTTGGACTCAAACCATGCACAACCCGAAACTAAAAGCAATGAAATGAGGCCTAACACTAAGATACGTTTCATCTTTTTACGTTTTCGATATAATTTTCTGCAGAAATAGCTGCGATGGCACCGTCACCAACCGCGGTTGCAATCTGGCGCAAAGGGGTATTTCTGACATCACCCGCGGCAAATACGCCGGGCACTGATGTCTCCATATTTAAACCTGCAACAATAAAACCGTATTCATCCAGTTTTACAGTATCTGCCAGGAATTTAGTGTTGGGGATTGTGCCTACCCATATAAAACACCCATCCACGGAAAGTTGTATTTTATCACCTGTTTTTACATTTTGCACGGTAATATTTTCAACATTTGTTAAACCGCTAATATCGGTCAATACAGAATCCCATATAATTTCTATTTTTTCATTGGCCAATGCGCGTTTCTGAAGAATTGCCGCAGCACGCAGCTTGTCTCTCCGATGAATAAGGTATACTTTTTTTGCAAATTTGGTTAGAAACAAACTTTCCTGTACAGATGTATCGCCACCGCCCACAGTAGCAACGATACTGTCTTTGAAAAACGGACCGTCACAGGTGGCACATGAAGAGATACCTTTGCCGAAAAAAGTATCTTCTCCGGGAACACCCAGCTTTTTTGGAGAAGCACCTGTTGCTATAATAATTGTATGGGTTGTGATGGTACTGTCGTTTAAGGTGATTTTTTTTGCCGGTTCAGACAAATCTACAGAAACGACCTCATTGCTTTCGATGTTGAGGTCAAATCGTTTGACCTGCTCGGTTATCTTCTGAACCAGATCGGGTCCGCTGAGTCCTTCCGGAAATCCGGGATAATTTTCAATCCAGTCGGAAACAATGACCTGCCCGCCGGGCACAACTTTTTCAATCAGGACTACATTTAACCCGGCCCGTGCCGCATAAAGACCGGCGGTGAGCCCGGCAGGGCCACCGCCGATAATGACAAGCTCGTAATCGACGCCTTTCACTGCATATTTTCCTGTTAAGCCTTGGTTATAATTTCTTCGAGTTTTGATTTAGGAACGATACCGACAATCTTATCAAGAACTTTTCCCTCTTTAAAGAAAATAAGGGTGGGAATAGATTTTATCCCGTATTTAGCCGGTGTAACCGGGTTTTCATCAACATTACATCTCGTAAATTTGAATTTATCGCCAAAAGCCTCGGCAAGCTCTTCAACAAGTGGTTCTATTGCCCTGCACGGACCGCACCAGGGAGCCCAGAAATCAACCAATACCGGTTTTTCAGACTGCAACACCTCGTCATCAAAGCTGCTGTCAGCTATTTCCATAACATTTTTTGTCATAACAGTATTTCCTTTCTTTAATTTTTTCTTAATAAAATTGAAAAACAGATTAAAATATAGTGCTATGAATATGTATTGTCAACCCTCACAATTTTTTCTACTTTACTAACCATATAAATTCATTTAAAAAATTAAATAATAATTAAATGTTGTGAATAGTCGTGATAAAATGAGCAAAAAAATGGTTGTTTAAAAAGGCGAGAGTTTTAAACTTGGCGAATTGAAAAACAAATGATTAATATTAGGTGCGGAAGTGATGGGCGACAATTACGCTAAAATTGTTCAGGATAATCTTAAAAGACTTTATAGGAATCTCCCTAAGGATCTGGCACGGTCTTTACCTGCTGAACGGGATGGAGATGCATTATTATTTGAAGCTTTTGGCAAAAGGTGCGAAATTAGACCCGACGGCATCTTCCTTAAAGAGGAGCGACAGACCGGAGTGATAGGCATTTTGATCTCTCTTTATGCCCTGCATGCCAAACCCGAAACATGCATATTAGAGCCGTTAAAGGCCTTTAAGGATTTTCCAAACAGCATGCCCTATGCCGGGGCTTTTGTCACCCACACCCAGCAGATTCTGGCGCCTCATGTCGAAAGAATCGAAAAAGCCAGAAAACATATTATGGAAAAGCTCAATGGCCGTCAAGCTCCTCCAGGTGTGGCAGGCGATTTTTCATTCATTGTCTACCCTTTACCCAAAATAGCCCTTTGCTATATTTTCTATGAAGCCGATGATGATTTTTCGGCTTCTGTCACCTGCCTTTATTCTAATAATGCCCTATTGTTTTTGCCCATAGACGCTCTGGCGGATGTAGGAGAATACACATCAAGAAAGATACTTGACCTTATCCATTGATCATCAAATAAGATTACCCGTTTCATCCCAAGGATGTTTTGGGTAATACAGGTTCATGATGCAACCGTCAGTTTATCTTCAGCAAGGGTAAGATCCGGGATAATCTCGAAGGATTTGATTTGAAATTTTCTTTTCAGGATCTCCAAGTTCTTATTTTTTAAACCCCTCATTTTTGAAATGCTTCGTGGGTGAACTTTTATGGTAATTTTGTCACAAGAGCCTTTTCCAGCTCCCATGATGGATGTGGCCATATCAAGAAAGATTTTAGAATGAACCATATGTCCGAAAGCGGGATGGTACGGTCCTGCTAAAATTGTTGTATCTTTTGCAAGATCCTCTGAGGCCTGAAGCCCCATACGAATGACCGGGATTTTTTTGCTTTTGAAAAAAAGGTAAAGGTTTTTTACAAGGGCTACGCATCGCGAAAGAGACCAGGGCGTATATTCTCCATTTCGATACCATACGGCAAGACGGCTGTGTGCAAGAACAACCGTAGGATAAATCCTGACAAAATCAGGAGAAAACGATGCAATTCTTTGTGCGGTAAACAGGGATTTGGTTTCGTCATCACCCGGCAGGCCTACCATCATCTGCATGCCGACGTCATAATTCCGCTCCTTTAGCAGGGCTGCCGCTTTTTCCGTTTCTAAAGCAGTATGTCCCCGTTTTGCCATGGCCAGCACCTGATTGTCCATAGACTGAACACCGATTTCAATGGTTGAAACAGGATAATCCTTAATTATATCAAGCTTTTTATCGCTTATCGTGTCCGGACGAGTAGAAAAGCGAATACTGTTGATTCTTTTATTTTTTACAAATTTTGTCGTTTCATCAAGTAGAATCCTGATGTACTCTTTTTTCAGGCCCAGAAAATTTCCACCGTAGAAAGACACTTGAACAGACCGTCTCTGTATTGTTTTATATTCAAGAAATTCATTTATCAGCGAACACAGTGTTTCCGTGGAAATAGTGTCAGGCGTTACACCGGTGATGGATGTTTGGTTGCAAAAAGCGCACTGATGCGGACACCCGAGATTGGGTAAAAAAATCGGAATAATAAAGGGCGTATTTTTCTTTAGGCTCACTTAAATGGGATTTCCAGACATGTTTAATTTTATTGTCAGTTGGCGGGTTAATATGATTATTTAATACACCGGAACTTATTGAGGAATTTTTTAAACAACTCGACTTGTTAACTCTGTCCGGATTTTAAAATATCCAGGCCTTTTCTGGCAGCATCCTGTTCGGCAGCCTTCTTGCTCTTTCCGATTCCTTCTGTCTGAACCTCACCAACTTTCAACTGCACCCTAAAGGTTTTGTCGTGATCCGGACCGCTTTCATGGACGACATTGTATATGGGTATTGATCTTAGTTCCACCTGGACAAGTTCCTGAATCTGGCTTTTGAAATCATGATTAGCAGCAGGTGTAGTCACGGAATTAATTAAAAACGAAAAATGGCTGTCAATGATTTTAAAAACAGCATCAAAACCGCCATCTATATAAACAGCTGCAACTACAGCTTCAAACGTGTCTGCCAGTATTGATTTCTTATTCCAGCCTTTTGAATGGATCTCTCCTTTGCCGAGTTGTATATAGGAACCAAGATCTATTTCGCGGGCAATGGATGCAAGTTGAGATTCATTAACCAGATTGGCCCTCATCCTGGATAGATCACCTTCCTTTAAATCCGGATATCGCTGCATAAGGATGTGACCCACAACAAGATTTAAAACAGCATCCCCAAGAAATTCAAGCCGCTCATTATCCTGAAGGTCTGTGTCGAGTTGTTCATTTACAAACGAACTGTGTCTTAAGGATTCAACGAGGAGATTGGTATCCTTAAATGAATACATAAGTTTGCGGCTTAATTCAGACAGGTCTGTTTGTGTCATTTAGTCCCTTATTTCTAAACTTGTTGTCAATTTCTCATACAATTTATAGGGAACGGAGAAATTCCCTCTACCCGACCCCATATTAATTCCGGGCTTATTAGAACCGTGGAAATCTGTACCTCCCGTAATTAATAATCCATGCCGGTTTGCTATCTCAGTATATCGGGCAATAAGATCCGGCGTGTGTTCAGGATAATAGGCTTCTATTCCTTTAAGACCCATTTTCTTTAAACTGGTAATCAGCTTTTCAAGGACATCATCATTTTTGATTTTGAGAAGAACTGGATGGGCCAAAACAGGGATTCCTCCGGCATCGAGTATGACTTCAATTGCTCTGTCACAGTTAACACGATATTTATCAACATATGCGGGTTTACCTTTTGCCAGATATTTGTCAAATGCCTCAGAAATCGATTGAACAAAGCCTTTTTTTATCATTTGCTTTGCAATATGAGGTCTTCCAAGCTGACATTCTCCGATCTCCTTCCGGATCTCACTTAACGAAAGTTCGATCCCCATTCGATTAAGCAGTTCAATAATCCGGGGATTTCTATTTTTCCTCGCTTCCTGGAGTATTGCAAGTGTTTGATTTAACACAGAATCGTCGACATTGATAGCATAACCCAAAACATGAAAGCTTCCCGGAAAGGAAAAAGACGGTGGTGGATACGCGCTTATTTCAACACCGGTTAAGAATTTAAGTGAAGGGGGTATCCCAATGGTAAGGGCTTCTTTTGTTCCATCGATGGTATCGTGATCTGTAATCGATATAGCCCCGAGATTGAGGCTTTGAGCCAGATTGAGGATTTCTAATGGAGAAAGTGTTCCATCGGAAGCTGTTGAATGAATATGAAGGTCTATTTTCACATTCTTATTATAATCCGAGGGCTTTTTCAAAAACCTCTTCTTCGGTTTTGCAATCAATACATAAAGCAGTAACTGGTCTGGCCTTAAGACGACTAGATGAAATATCTTCACCGCATTTTTCACAGACCCCAAAAGTGCCGTCTTCAATACGTGTTAAGGCCTTTTTTACCTTCTTGATAAGCTTGTTTTCTCTATCCCTTATGCGAAGCATAAAATTCCTGTCTGATTCAAGTGAAGCACGATCTGTTGGATCAGGAAAATTTTCTTTTGGGGTGGTCATGCCTGAAACAGTATTATCTGCATGACTTAAAAGCTCTTCTAACCGGTTGGTCAGAAACCCTTTAAAATATTCGATATCCTTCTTTTTCATGGTAAAACCTTTGCAATAAAAAATAACTTCGGGCTCTTTTTGAAAATGTTCAGTTTATATCAATAAAATGTCTATGTAAAGAATAAAATTCATTTTTTTGTTATTTGAAAAAAAAGCTCGATTTTCTTACTTTTTACTAAGCCCTAAGTTATTTCTTTCAAGAATCGCTCAAGCTGCTTCATACTGTTTACATTATATATTTTACAGGGATAATCCTTTGGTAAAATCTTTTTTAATAAACCGGTAAGAACCTTCCCGGGGCCGACTTCAACAAAGACCTCCACGTTTTCTGTCATAAGCCTGCACACTGAGTCATACCATTTTACAGGGTTGCAAAGCTGCCGAACCATGATCGATTTGATTTCATCAGCATCTTCAGCATAGTCGGCCGTTACATTAAAAAGCACGTGGCGGTCCGGTGTGCTAAAATGTATTGATTCGATAAAATCACTAAACTTTTCCTGGGCGCCTTTTATCAATTCACTATGCCATGCCCCACTTACTTTCAACGGGATGGCTTTGGCGTCCCGGTAAGCTGCCAGGGAAGAAACCTTTTTAACCATATCCGGTGCTCCGGTTATTACAATTTGCTGTTCGGTGTTGTGATTTGCCACGGCAACAATTCCCTCTTTTTGTACCTCGGCTACTAGTTCTTCGACGGTATTTATAGGCAACCCGATAATTGCATGCATGGCCCCTTTATACCGGGTTGCTTCACGGTGCATCAGTTCACCTCTTTTAAAAACGAGTCTGATGGCATCTTCTTTTGATATGATGTTTGATGCATGCATTGCGCTGTATTCGCCCAGACTATGGCCGGCGGATATATCAGAACTGACACCCTCTTTTTCAATTACAGAAAGGCAGGCCAGACTTACAGCGGTTACAGCAGGCTGAAGATTCACCGTTTGGGTAAGCTCATCGAAAGGGCCTTTGAAACACAGTTTGGATATATTGATTCGGGTTATCTCTTCCGCCATGTCAAAAATTTCTCTGACACTGTCGTATTCCTGATAAAAATCAAGACCCATACCCACAAACTGTGATCCCTGACCGGGGAAAAGGAATGCTGTTTTTTTCAATTTTGTCCTCCATTTACTCATCAAGTTTAAAAAGTTTTCGGGTAATGTCGAGGTAGCCGGATTTGTTTTGATGATATCCATTGCTCTTTAATAACAGCGTGGGATCATGCAGGATTTTATTTATCATGGCGCTCGTCATTCGGGTAATGGCCCGGCGATCATCATCTGACAGATGTTTTAAAGAGTGCAATGTTTTTTTTATTTCCGTTTGGGCAATGGCGTCCATTTTGTTTCTTAAAGCAACAATTGTGGGTACCACATCCAGATTGCCGTACCACTGCCTGAAACCGATGACAGCCTCGTCAACAATTCTTTCCCCTTTAACAGCCTCCTTGTTGCGATTTTCAATACTTTCATCGATAACCCCTTTCAGGTCATCAATGTCATAAACATATGAATTGGTAAGACGGTTTATTTCCGGATCAATATCTCGGGGTACCGCGATATCAATAAAGAAAATAGGACGATTCCGGCGGCGGCGTATCATCGCCTTGGCCTGTTTGTGTGTAACAACGTAATCGGTTGAACCGGTAGAACTGATAACAATGTCAACATGCGGTAAGCTGTCTGCAATCTCTTCAAATCGGATGGCTTTGCCCTTGAATCTTTTGGCAAGTTTAACCCCGTTTTCAAAGGTTCGGTTCGCAACTAAAATATCGCTGGCCTTATTTCGTATCAGGTGTTCAACCGCCAGTTCCGCCATTTCCCCGGCTCCGATAAGAAGCACCTTTTTTCCTTCAAAGGTTCCGAATATTTTGCGCCCTAACTCAACAGCCGCATAACTGATGGATACCGCATGATCTCCGATCCCGGTTTCACTACGAACACGTTTTGCCACGAAAAAGGTTCGATGAAGCAATTTGTTCAGAATAACACCGGAAGTCTTTTTTAAGGTAGCCATTTTATAAGCTTCTTTTATCTGACCCAGTATCTGCGGTTCTCCAACAACCATGGAGTCAAGACTCGAAGCCACCCGGAACATATGCCGCACAGCATCATCACCCTTATGGATATAAAGAGATTTTTCAAATTCGTAAGCGGGCAGCTTTTTAAATTCGGATAGAAACATTTTTGCAGCCCGAACCGCATTGGATTTGTCCTCGGTGGCCATGAGAATTTCTACACGGTTGCAGGTTGAGATAAGAACTGCTTCACTGATCACCGGTGATTCTTGAAAAGCTTTCAGGGCTTTGGATGTCTCGTCTTGCGATAAAGCGAGGCACTCCCTCAGCTCCACCGGTGCTGTTTTATGATTCAATCCCAATAAAACAATTTCTAACATATTTCTTAATAATATTGGGGGCTTTTCTCCCAATTTACAATCTTGTGAATTCTCCGTGATGGCCCTGCAATAAAAAGTTAACCCCAAAAAAAGTAAATAAAATGACTGCAAAACCGATAATAGCCATAATTGCCGCCCGCCGACCCCGCCATCCCACAGTGAGGCGCTGATGGAGCAATACTGCATATAAAAGCCACGTTATACCTGACCAGACCTCTTTTGGGTCCCAGCTCCAGAACCTGCCCCAGACCGATTTGGCATAGATAAAGCCTGTTATAAGTCCCAAAGTAAGCATTGTGAACCCTGCAACAATACATCCATATCCGGCTGTATCGAGAAGTTCCAAAGATGGAAGCCGTTTAAAAAAAAATCCATGATTTTTGGATTTTATCGTGTGTTCCTGCACAAGATATAAAAACCCCACCCCGCAGGCCAGAGCAAATGACGCCTCGCCCATAAAGATGGTAATGACATGAGCAACAAGCCATATATTGTTTAAGATACTGTCGGCCTTATGCGGCGCACTCGGTAACCGGGATGCTATGACCATTACAAGGGTGACCAGCGGAGCGGCAAATATCCCCAGAATCTTAAGATGGAACCTGTAGTGAAAAAGCAGGAAAACACCGGCAATTGTCCAGCCTGCCATGGAGAGTGTTTGGTGAAGATTATTTACGGGAAAATGCCCGGATTGGAAAAACCCATAACCAATCGATGCCGTATGACATAAAAAGCCGCCTGAAATCAGATAAAAACCGGCCTTTTGAAGGTAATTTTTCTGCAGGAAAAGATAGGCAAAGTATCCTGCCGTGCTCAGCATGTAAAAGAAAATGGTTATAATAATCAAAATTTCCACTGATTACACCTATGCATTTTTCAAAACCAGGTTGGATGTTGGTTATTTTGCCATTAATTCGTCAAATATATATCCTTCACCAAGAATTTCAAAAAGCAAGGAATTAACAGCCGCGATATCGCGGTCTTTTATCATTTTAACAAGGTTTCGTTGTATCAACTTTTCAAAAAGATGCTTATGAGCCTCGGGCTCGTGATCCTCACTTAAAAGTTTGTTACGGATTTCACCCATAAGTTTGAGAAATTCGGCATATTCGGTTCCGAATACCCTTTCAAGATCTTTTCGTATCTTTTTTGCAAAAGCAGGACTTTTCCCGGAAGTCGATATGGCAATTATCAAATCGCCCCTGTTTACAATGGCCGGAAGGATAAAATTACAATCTTCGGGGCGATCTGCGATATTGCACAGTACTCCCAGCCGCTCAGCCTCAGAGTGTATCTCCCTGTTTATTTCCTGGTTGTCTGTTGCACCCATAACAAGGAACATTTCATCAAGATCTGAAATCTGAAAAGGTCTTTTTTTAAGCTTTATTATGTCATTATCTGAAAGTTCCTGCAACTTTTCGGCAACATCAGTGCTTACAACTGTTACTTTTGCGCCACAGTCGAGCAGAGTCATTACCTTGCGTGTGCCCACGGCACCACCACCGACCACCAAGCATTTTCGATTTCGTATATCAAGATTGACCGGATAATATTTCATGGAACCTCAAAAGAAACCATAATTATTTTTGTTCATATAGGAAAAATCCCAAGAGAGCAAGCCAGGTTTTGGAATAATTGTTTAAACCCTGGCCTGCGTAAGTAGTAGAAAAAGTAAAATATAACGGTATAAAAGTAATGTTTCGTTCCGGAGGCCGAAGGCCTCGTTTGATTTCAAATATGACCGGTCCACAAGTCAAGGGAAAAAATCACAGAGGGCAGGAGAAGAAACTGATAACGTTCCGTTGAGCCGACTTTTTGTCGTCGCATCAGATAATAAAAACATCAAGAGATCCGAAGCTTCTATTTATTTCGGTTTTAAGTTTGTGTTTTAGCGTTTTTTTTCAAGTTTCTCCATCCGTCAAGCCACTGTTTAATTGTCTTTTCATAACCCCGGTCTGTGGGCGCATAAAAAAGTCTGCCCTCCAGTTTTTCCGGCAAATAGTCCTGAGGAACATATGCATCTTTATAATCATGGACATACTTGTAATCTTTTCCATACCCAAGTTTTTTCATCAGTCCTGTGGGAGCATTCCGAATATGAAGAGGAACGGGCAACGCCCCGTAACTATCAACAGTTTCTTTAACCTTACGGTAAGCTGTGTATGTGCTGTTGCTTTTCGGGGCCGTAGCCAGATATATGGCAGCCTGGGCCATTGCAAGTTCACCTTCCGGATGCCCGAGGAACTTAAACGCCTCCATAGCGTTCAATGCAACTCCGAGTGCATTGGGATCTGCATTCCCGATGTCTTCGCTTGCAAACCTGACCATTCTGCGCGCTATATAAAAAGGATCTTCGCCGGCTGACAACATTCGCCCCAGCCAATAGACAGCAGCATCGGGATCACTCCCCCTTAAGCTCTTATGAAAGGCGGAGATAAGATTAAAGTGTTCTTCACCGGACTTGTCGTACAAAAGAGCCTTTTTTTCCAGAGCATTTTCTAAAACCTGAAGCGTTATTTGCACCGGGCTTCCTGTTTTTGAAGCATCGATTCCATTTATTACCAGATATGCCACGGTTTCAAGTCCGTTCAGGGCAGCACGGGCATCTCCGTCCGCAATGCGAATAAGATGCGAAAGCGCATCTTTTTCGATAATCAGATTTATATTTCCCAAGCCCCTTTCCTTGTCTTTTAGGGCATTTTTTATGATGACGGCAATATCATCTGATGAAAGAGCTTTTAAGGTTATCAAACGGCATCTTGACATAAGTGGAGGTATAACCTCAAACGAGGGGTTTTCGGTGGTAGCTCCTATCAGGGTTATCAGTCCGCTTTCCACATGGTGAAGAAATGCATCCTGCTGGGCCTTGTTGAATCTGTGTATCTCATCTACAAAAAGAACAGTTCTTTTTTGAAAAAGTTTTTGCTGGTTTTTTGCATCCTCTATAACAGATCGGATATCCTTGATACCTGACAGTACAGCAGAAAAATGGACAAAATGATAACGGGTTTCACCCGCAAGAATTCTTGCAAGGGTTGTTTTTCCGCATCCCGGAGGACCCCAGAGAATCATGGAAAAAATCCGATCCTGTTTAATGGCATGGCGAATCAATGTTCCCTTTCCCACAGCATGCGTTTGCCCTACGAATTCATCCAGGTTCTTGGGCCGCATTCTGTCGGCAAGCGGCCTTGACGCCCGGGCTGACTTTTGTGCATGATATTCAAACAAGTCCATGGGTTATCCTTTTGATAGTTGCTATTTTGGACTTAGCGCTCTTCGAGCGAAAATTTTGACAGGATCAACAGGAGATGCGCTAACCAAGCCGGCATAAAGTTATGGATGAGAATGCCACACAAACCACAAGCATCAAATCTCAAATAAATTCCAAACTCCAAGCTCCAAATTCCAGAGAAATACCAAAGCCCAAATACCCAATATCACTTTTTTCGCCCTGTTCGCTTGCGGAAGATTATTCGGATCGGTGTCTTGTCAAACCCCGCCTTCTCTCTGATCTGGTTAATAAGGTAGCGCTTGTAGGAAAAATGGACTGCATCAGGATAATTTACAAAACAGACAAAAGTGGGTGGGCCGTCGGATATCTGGGTGGCATAATAAAATTTAATACGTCTTCCTCTGTAAAGTGACGGCTCTGTTTGTTCAATCGCCCGCTCAAATATCTTGTTCAGTTGCCCTGTCCCGATACGTGCCGAGTACTGGCTGAATACCTCTTCCACAAGACCGAATATTTTCAAAACCCGTTGTCCGGTTAATGCCGAAATGGTTATAATCGGAGCAAAGCTTAAAAATTTTGCCTGCATTCTCAACTCGTCATGGTACCTTTTTACTGTCTTACTATCTTTTTCAACAAGGTCCCATTTATTCAAAAGGAAAATGCATCCACATCCACGCTCAAATGCATAACCTGCAATAGTTACATCCTGTTCGGTAATCCCCTCGTAGGCGTCGATGATAATAAGGGCCACATCACATCTATCCAGGCTTCTTAAAGCTTTAATAATGGAAAACTTTTCAAGTTTTTTTGAAACCTTTGCCTTACGTTTGATACCGGCTGTATCGATTAGAAGATACGACTTATCGTTGATATTACAAACAGAGTCGATGGCATCTCGTGTTGTTCCCGGAGTATCGCTGACAAGCAAACGCTTTTGACCCAGAATTCTGTTAATAAGCGATGATTTGCCGACATTGGGTTTGCCAACCACGGCAAGCTTGATCATATCGACAGTTTCATCTGAAACTGTTTCAGGCAGAACCGATGTCAGGTCATCTAAAAAATCCGAAATGCCGTAACGGTGTTCGGCTGAAATGGGATATAATTTCTCTATACCGAGGCTGTAAAAATCGTAAAGTTTAGCCTCCTGTTCAATTCCGTCAATTTTATTGACGGCATAGAAGACAGGCGCTGCTACTTCACGAAGAATCTTGACAACATCTTCATCAAAAGGAGAAATTCCACTCCTGCCGTCAAGCAGAAGAATAATAACATCTGCGTCTTCCATTGCCTGAAGGATCTGGAAACGGATTTTGTGGGCAAAGTCATCCTTATTTTGATCCGGGAATCCGCCGGTATCAACCAGTGTAAATTCAATACCGTCCCAGGTAGCATCACTATAATGACGATCCCTTGTAACGCCGGGGAAATTGTCCACAAGGGCTTTCCTTGTACCGGTTACACGGTTAAAAAAAGTCGATTTCCCCACGTTGGGACGACCTATTATGGCGACAATCGGTTTCATGACAATCGTACATCCCGGAATTTCTACAGCCCAAATACAGCTCAAGGTTCAGAGTTACTAACTTTTTTTAAAGAAATATTTTGGCGATTCGGTTTTCAAGCGGGTCGCTGATTAAGCTAAATTGAGGTTACAAATATATCGTAAAAATGTCAATCGTCTCGCAACATCGTGAGATCTTCTTAAACAATACAAAGGTCCCAAGGGAAAATATTGTCGGAAAACCAGGAGACAGCGCAAGAATCCTTTTCGGATCACTCAATCAGAATGAATTGCATAATCTGTCCTTGACATTGGGTCCACTTTAGATTTTTTGGATTGCAAATCTCGAATACTTGTTCCTTCACCTGCTCAACCCACTAAACTTCTTTACCCTCAACATCACTCCAAAAGTGTATAATATTTTTCACATTGTGAAATAAATTTCACAATATATCAAGAATCTTCTACTCGATATTGCAGGTTGGTTTTTTGTCTGACAGGCTAACAAATTGATATATATTGCATTATTTAACATTGCTGCATTTGGCCTGACTTTTGCAGATATTTTGCAGCAAAACCAAATTGTCTGAATGAGATGTTTTTTCAAATGACTAAATTAATACGATATTCCTAACTTGTAAATATTCTTAAGGATGGATCAATTAAATGATGAAGCGTAAAAACATCGGTTTTATTTCAACACGTTTTGCTGGTACTGACGGTGTCTCCTTGGAAGCAAGTAAGTGGGCACAGGTTCTTGAAGAAAATGGTTCACGCTGTTTCTGGTTCGCGGGAAAGCTGGATCGGGATCCGGAAAAGAGTTTCCTCGTCTTAGAAGCTCATTTTTTACATGTACAAAATCGATGGATCAACGAGCAGGTCATGGGTAAAAAAGGGCGAAAACCTTCTGTTACTGAGGCAATTCATGCATTAAGATCACTATTGAAAGTTCAACTCCATTGTTTTATCGATCAGTTTAAAATTAATCTTTTGATTGTCGAAAATGCACTCACTATACCGATTCACATCCCATTAGGGTTGGCGTTATCCGAAGTAATTGCTGAAACAGAGATTCCCACTATTGCTCACCACCATGATTTCTACTGGGAAAGAGATCGGTTTTCAACTAATGCTGTAAACGATTACCTGCGAATGGCCTTTCCCCCCAATTTGCCCAACATTAAGCATGTGGTTATCAATTCAGAAGCTCAAGAACAGTTGGCTTTGCGAACCGGAATTTCATCGATCATCATACCTAATGTTCTGGACTTTGAGAATCCACCTTTAGTGGATGTAAAAAGAACTGAAGCCTTCCGAGAGTCCATGGGTTTGAAAGCCGACGATAAAATGATTTTACAACCCACACGAATTATTCGTCGAAAAGGTATCGAGCAGGCTATTGAATTGGTGAAGGAGCTGAAAGATCCTCGTTATAAACTAGTTATCTCTCATGAAGCCGGTGACGAGGGGTTTGAATACGCCGAATGGCTTAAAGAATATGCCTTAGAACACCAGGTAGATCTTCGCATGATAACAACAAAGATTGTGGATCCCTTTAATAATGGAAATGGTCAAAAAAATTATTCTCTATGGGATATTTATCCACATGCAGATTTTATCACATACCCCAGCCTTTATGAAGGATTCGGCAATGCCTTTCTTGAAGCTATCTACTTTAAAAAGCCTTTATTGGTAAATCGATATTCCATCTTTATTAAGGATATAGAACCCAGGAACTTTGATCTGGCGGTCATGGATGGATTTATTTCCAAAAAAACCGTTCAAAAGGTAAGACAAATTCTTGAATCCCGAGAGCGACGGCAAAAAATGGTAAATAACAACTATGAAGTTGCTTGGCGACACTATTCCTACTCCGTGCTTCGGAATCAATTCAGCGCTATTATAAACGATTTCTTTAACGAGCACGAGCATCAGCAACTATCCAACAACTTGTCAGACCAACGACGTGTTATCTATTTAAATGACGATCAATTTCCGGCTCAGTATGATCAATTGAACTAAGAAATCGCAAGACATCTGCCCAACCCGGACAAGCCGGCCTCCAGCTCGTAGAGCCTACGGCTCGGAGAGAACCAAGAAATATTTGCCACCAAGGCACAAAGACACGAAGGATTTTATTTTGTTATTCTTTCTTAGTGTCTTGGTACCTTTGTGGCAGAATGAAAAAAGTTTGTTTACCAGTTAAATACCTGGTCAAGATCTTCGTCTTTGACCTCAAAAGTTACATTGTGGGGCGGCAGAGGTTCATTTTTAAAGAAATCGGGCAGCCGATCCTGCTTTGATGTGAAGCCTGCCCGGGTATTGAAATCTTTTTCATAGTCAAGTATCTTTTTCCCTAATGCGACTACGTCGTCAGCAGTAAGATCCTGACCGGTAAATGCCCCGAGCATGTCAATCATGGCATTGAACGTATCCTCCTGATCCAGAATCGCAAACGCAATAAATAAGCATAATCCGGTTGCATCGATGGCGGCCGTGGCAATCTGGAGGTTTCGGGAAAGTTCCACCTGACCTTCAGGTTTCAGTGGGTCCACGGTGCCACCAACACCGAGGATATTGGCGGTAACCGCATAGCCGGCCGTGTGGTCGGCGCCCATAGGGCTGGTGGCGTAGGTCACCCCAATACCCTGGACCGAGCGGGGATCGTAGGCCGGCATGGCCTGGCCTTTGACCACGGGAACCCGTTCAACACCAAAAACCTTGCCGGTTACAGCGGCCCCACTTCCGAGAATACGCCCCAACGACGTTCCTTTGCCGACTTCCTTTAAAAGGTTAATAGCAGCTTCGCCATCACCGAACTTGGCCAGTCCGGCCTCCATGGCCACACCGATGGCGGCGCCCATTTCGATGGTATCCAGACCGTAATCATCGTCCAGGCGGTCAAGCATGGCAATGGCATCCATATCATCAATGCAGCAATTGGCACCGTGGGCCCAGACCGTCTCATATTCCGTCCGTTTGGTCAGGTAGTTGCCATCTCTATCATTGTAGATGCCCGAGCACCGGATGACGCAGCCTTTGTGGCAGCCTTTTGCGACCGTACCCCCGCGGGACTTCATGATCTTAGACTGAGTTTCGCCGCTGATATTGCCGGCACCATCAAAGCGGCCGGTTTGAAAATTATGAGTTGGTAATGCGCCGGCTTCGTTTATCAGATTGGTCAATATGTTGGTTCCGAATGAAGGAAGCCCTTGGCCCGTTATTGGATGTTTTTTTAGGCCCCGGACAAACTCCTTGTTTGCCGCTTTAAACTTTTCCGGATCCTTGGGAGACCTCGTTGGCATCCCGCTATCATCTAACACGATGACCTTGACGCCTTTGGACCCCATAACGGCACCAACACCGCCTCGACCAGCATGACGAGTCGGTCGTTGCTCCATGTCGGTAAAGGCAACCGTAGCGGCAGCCATTTTCATTTCGCCGGCCGGACCGATGGAGATGCAGGCAACCTTGTCACCGTATTCTGACTTTATCTTATCAATCAAATCGTAGTTCCCCACCATTTTAAGACTGTTATCGGGAATTATTTCTACTCCGTCTTTGTTAATAACCACTTTGTAAAGGGTGTTATCTTTGGGTTTACCTTCGAGTGCAATGGCAGCATATTTTAACCGGGCGAGGACTTGAGCACCCTGGCCGCCGGAATTGGCTTCCTTGATCCCGCCGGTAAGGGGGCTTTTACACCCTACCGAAACTCGCCCGGACTGAGCGGCATGGCTTCCGCTAAGCATCCCGGGGGCAATGATCAGTTTATTGTATTTTCCGAGCGGGTGACAAAGTGGCGGCACTTCTGTGGCAACAATTGCCGATGTCATGCCGCGGCCGGCCAAACCGGCATAATCACCCAACGGTTCTTCACTGGCTTGAGGTCCACCTTCATTTCCCATATTGATTCTTAGAATTTTGTCCATGAAAACCTCCATTGTGCGATTGAAGGATATTAAATATTCATCCGGTCATATAATAACCTGATGGATTGCAAAATGCCGTACTGTCACGAAATTTATCGTAATAATTTGAAATGTCAAGAAAAACAAAAAACAACAGAAATAATAATCTCATCTATCCCGAAAATCAACAACATACAATAACTGGGGGGTGATCAAAAAAATAACACTATATGTCGTATTTTCTCTTGAAAAAGCTTTTTATTTAATATAGAAGATAATTTGAAAGCTCAAGTTCTCATGAACAAGGTAATAAAATTTCCCCTTTCTTAAAGGGGGAATTTGTCGCTTAATACTGTCGAGAGGATAACAACTGTTCGCAAATAGAAAAAAGGAGGAGATTTATGAGAGTTATTGCGAGTGCGAATCAAAAAGGAGGATGTGGTAAAACAACAACAGCCATTAACCTTTCGTCTTCTTTATCTTTAAAAGGGAAGAGGGTATTGCTCATTGATTTTGATCCTCAGGCCCACGCAACCATGGGTCTAAACGTAAAGCCTTCCGATCGTAAGAATAGCATCTATGATGTCATAACGCCAAAGGAAAATAAATCGTTAGGGATTAAGGATATTTTGGTGCCTATTAAAGACAACTTTGATCTTGCTCCTTCAAGCCTGATCCTCAGTGCAGTCGAACAAGAGCTTTCAGGGATGGAGGGCAGGGAAGATAGGCTATTTCAGGCTATTCAGGCACTCAAAGAACAATATGAATACATAATAATTGATTGCCCCCCAAGCATTGGACACCTATGTTTTAATGCCCTTCGTGCTTGCGAGGAAGTGATTATCCCAATCGATATGAGCCTTTTTTCTCTTCGTGGTGTTGCCAAACTCTTAGATATCATCATCCTGCTTAAGGACAAAATTGGCCATGATGTTAGATCTCGTGCTCTTATCACAATGTATGATCGCAGGACACGCTACTCCAGGATTGTTCTAGAGAAGGTTAAAGCGGAATTTGGGAACAATGTCTTTGAAACGGTAATTCGTTACAATATCCGCCTCAGGGAAACGGCAGATTGTGGCTTGCCTGTTGGAGATTATGATAAAAATGCCATTGGTCATAAGGATTACGAAAACTTGGCTGAGGAGGTTATTCGCCAAGAGGCGGCCAGGATGTACCCGGACCTCAACACCTTGAACGTGACGCAAGATATTTTACAAAAGACAGAAGAATATATTGATATGTCCGTGAAACCACCTGGGATTGAGCAGCCAATTTCTGAGATGGAGAATTTTTCCCCTCATTCTCCTCAATCCAATTATTCACAGATGGTTGAAGCTATTGCCACCAAATCCACGAATTCTTTTTTAAGCGATGAGGATGGATAGAAAGGTAATAAATAACGACTTAATCAAAAAAGGGGGGCAAGGGGGCCGCATTCTAAATGGAAAACAAGAGCCTGGAAAGAGGTATAAAGGATAGAAGGGGTCTGGAGAGCATCTCAAACTTATTTTTGTCAACCAGCGAGAAGGCAAAGGAAAATTCGCATCAGGCCGAAGATCAATACGAGATCGAAGAAACGGTGACCGTTCGTAAAAAACTTGCATTTCAAAATGATGAAAATGTTCAGCAAAATATGACAAGGGCCCTATCCAGGCATCTAGAAGAAGGATATAATATAAGGCGTGTTGAACTCCAAAAAAATGAGGATATTTCAAAGCCGAGAAGCAGAATGCACAAAGAGGAAGAGGTGATTATTTTTATAAAGCTAAATTGATACTTTCTTTTCAGGAAACAGACCGAGTATATCTTTTTCTGATGCCTTACAGACCCCCCTTTCTGTTATAAAACCGGTAACAAGTCTTGCCGGTGTGACATCAAAGGCAAAATTGGCAGCCGGACTTTCTTTCGGAGAAATTAATACACTTCTGATAGTCCCCCGGTCCAATCCCTGGACATACCTTATTTCATCCGGATCGCGCTCTTCTATGGGTATCTCTTTTATTCCATCTTTTATCTTCCAGTCGAAAGTGCTGGATGGCAGGGCAACATAGAAAGGTATGTTGTTGTCCCTGGCTGCAAGGGCCTTGAGATACGTTCCGATTTTATTGGCAACATCTCCGGTGAAAGTTGTTCTGTCGGTACCGACGATGACCATATCAACCATACCGTGCTGCATAAGATGGCCGCCGGCATTGTCTGTTATGACCGTGTGTTTGACACCATGTTTACCAAGTTCCCATGCCGTCAGCCTTGCACCCTGGTTGAGGGGTCTGGTTTCGTCAACCCATACATGAATATCTATTCCGTTATTAAATGCTGCATAGATCGGCGCCGTAGCTGTGCCATACTCGATGCAGGCCAGCCATCCGGCGTTACAATGGGTAAGCAGATTAACGGTATCTCCTTGTTTTTTACGGCTTATTTCATGAATCAGACTTAATCCGTGTTCGCCGATTTTTCGGCAGTTTTCAGCTTCTGCCTCGGCAATCTTTTCGGCTTCCTTACGTGCCATACTAATTTTTTTTGAGGCGTTGTTTAGTGTTAACACCTCAGATAAAACTTTATTCACAGCCCAGGCAAGATTAACAGCCGTGGGTCTGGCCGCTTTTAACCTTTTGCATTCCTCTATCAGGTAGTTATTCCCAACGGTTTTAACCGGTGAATTCAAGGCGGCAAGATATACTCCGTACGCAGCCGTTACCCCTATTAAGGGCGCACCTCTTACATACATCTCTTTGATGGCCGCGATAACATCATCAACTGTTTCAAGATCCGCGATTACAAATTCGTGGGGAAGACGTCTCTGGTCGATAATTTTTACAACATTTAAATCCGAATCAAGCCAAATGGGCCGGAGAGCTTTGCCGTCTATTTTCATAATCAAAAACTAAATCCTGAATAGTGTTAGAGGATTGTGCGCAAGCTGCTTGTTTGCCGCATTCAATCTGTCTTCATTCGATATCACCGCCACAGCCTGTTTATCGTTGCTGTCATCGAAATATTTTTGGGCAACGTCTATGACCTGATTACGGGTCAGAGTGAGAAGTCTTTGCTTGAATTGTTCACGGGTGTCATCTGACAAAGAAACGATTTTCCTGAAAAAAGCCTTTCTGGCCGCAGGTCCCGGTGGATCGGGTTTGTCAATTTCAGAACATACCTGCAGGATTGCTTCCTTGATGTCTTCACTACTGTAGTTCCCCGATCTTATGAAACCCCTGGCATCATCGTATATCTTCAGGGTAGCAACAATGTGTGGATCCCTGTAAGAACCGAAAGAAAACAGCCCATCTTCAGAGTTGTATATGGCAAATCCGCCGTATGCTCCGCCCTTTTCCCGAATCTCGCGGTGCAGAAACAAGGATCTAAGCAGCTTGCTTATCACTGATAAGGCCGGCGCATCTTCGTGTTCCAGGTGGACAGTCTCAAATGTACGGGCAACAAATGAAACGGCTGACGAAGTACTCCACCCCTCCATGGGGATTTGGTCACTCAAATCGATTTCCGGCGGCATAAATCCATGAGACGACTTAAAAAACTCTTCCCCCTGTTCAAGTCCTTTCTGGATGGAGATTGTTGAAGAAGATGCTTCTGAAATCGCATGGTCTTCACTAATAAGCGCCATTTTAAGGTTGTTACTTGTAAAAAGGGTTTTCCCGATAACATATAGTTTCTTGGCAACGTATTTCAGTTTTTCGTCTGTAAGATCGTCTGTTATCGCCTTTATGGTTTGCAGCTGTTGAACTCCGTGCCAGGCTTCGTTAAGTGCACTGGTTAGTGAAAAGTTCCTTGAAGCCAGAGATATTGCTAATCTGTGGCCGTTTTGGACGATCATCGATTCCAGGCCTGCCCGGTACTCCAGAAAAAGGCTTTTTAAGCGCACCAGATCTGAAAAATCGAAGTTGCATAACAGTTCTTCCATGATTTCGAACATTTTATCCTGATTCCGAACCAGGCATTTGCCGTTAAGCGCAACCAGGGGAAGACAGTGCGCCGTATCGCCAAAACTCGTTCGGGCATGGCAACCTAAGCCGATGCCGCCGGTATAAGCATCAATGCGCTGTGCCATGTCTGTATAGTCCCGTAAGGTTGTTCCGATCCTGGAGAAGGCGTGGCAGAAAAAAGGGACCAGAGGAATCGATTCTTTTTGAAGAGATCCACTTCCGGCAACCGCTGCAAAATAAAAAATACCAGAAGTTGGCTGTTGATAACAAACGGCCGGCACGTTGTCATTTGATTTCGATGCTTTTACAATTTGAACTGTAGGCAGAATCTCTTCAAGTGCCAAAGTTGGAAGACAGGAAGCGTCTTCTTGCTCTTCCTGCAATTGTTTTAAAGCTCTGGCAGCTGCTTTTATTGTCTCAAACTCCGATGGGGTCATTTCAGCACTAATCCGATCGAGTTCTGAGGCAACTCGATCGCGTTCTTTCTGTTCCATGAGCTGATCAGGAACAAGAGTAAAAAGCACCCGGTGCGCATTGTCCAGAAAATATTTTTTAATCCGGTTCTCAAGGAAGGCCCCTTTAGAAATCTCATTCCGAAGCCTCTGAAGATCGGTATCGAACTGCAAAATTCTTGCCGGATCACCTCCATGAAACCAGTTTCCGGCAAATGTCAACAACAACTTGATACCATATGGATAAGGTGTGTTTGTTACTTCTTTACGATGAAACTCCAGCTGATGAATGGCGGACTCGATCATTTTTTTATCGATGCCGTTTTTGGAAAGATCCTCCAAAACATCGAATACTATGGATCCGATTTTGTCTGCGACAGATTCCTCGACGTCCTTCAACCCGCAAACAAACATTGTATCCCTGTTGTCAGAATCAAAGCCGGTTCCGTCACAAAGGGCTGTTCCGAGTTTTGAATCTATCAGTGCCTTGCGCAGGGGAGATGCGGAATTGCCAAGAAGAATTTGGCCTAAGAGCGTTAGAACAAGCACCTCAAAAGGATCTTTGATATCGGCGGTGAGCCATGCCACACAAATCTGACATTTTTTTGATGGATCTTCATTTTTGTCCAATGGGTAATAATATGTCTTCTTTCTCGGCTTGCTCCAGCGGGGCTGGGAAGGAACATCGGTTTTAGGATCGATGCTTTCAAAATGCTTAAAGATTTTATCATTGATAAATTTGAGATGGTCTCTTAAAGGCATGTCCCCATATGTATAAAAAAAAGCGTTGCTGGGATGATAATGCCGGCTGTGAAAAGCCTTAAGTTGATCATATGTCAACTCAGGGATTACCGCAGGATCTCCTCCCGAGTTGTAGCTGTATGTTGTCTCAGGGTAAAGAGCGTTTAAAATGGATCGGATCATCACCTGGTTCGGCGATGACATGGCACCTTTCATTTCGTTATATACAACGCCTTTATAAACCAGTTTCACCAAATCAGAGTCTTTTGTACCCTCTTCTATTTCCAATCGGTGTCCTTCCTGCTTAAAGCTAAGCTCTTCAATGTTGGGGTAAAAAGCAGCATCCAGATAAACATCCATGAGGTTGTAAAAATCTGTCCGGTTCTGGGTGGAAAAGGGATACATGGTCCAGTCCGATGAAGTAAAGGCGTTCATGAAAGTGCTCAAACTTCTTTTAAGCATGGAAAAGAACGGATCACGTACGGGAAATTTATTAGAACCGCACAAAACGGTATGTTCAAGGATATGAGCAACACCGGTTGAATTAGAAGGGACCGTCTTAAAAGCTACGCTGAATGTATTTTCTTTGTCGTTATTACTGATGTGAATATGCCTGGCACCTGTTACGGTATGCTCAAGCAGATAAAGAGATGCACCGATTTCTTTAAGTTCTACTACCTGCCTGATAAAATGGCCGTAAATATGGTCTCCTTCTTTGATGTTAGGATCGTTGTGATCCAAAAGCGTACTCATAAAGCAAACCCTTAATTAAAAATACTTAAAATTTATTGTTTTTCCCCCAATAGTTCAGCCCCACCAAACTGCCGGGAAATCATCAACCACTTACCACTCGACTATTTTTCGAGTTTCCAATCTTCAATCGACAATCGGCAATTCCCAAGGAGCTAAGCAGCAATATACAGGCCGCGACTCTTGCGAACAATTTTGCCCATTTTATGCAGACGATAAATAATGTTACGAAGTTTTTTGTCTCCAAAATCTGTTCGTGCTTGAATATTGGCAAATCCTACACCTTTTCTGAATCGTTTAATTACTTCCAGCGCCTCGTCAGTAGAAGTCGTGGCGGTCTTGCCGGTTGATACCTTGCTTTTGGAGGCTTTTACACCGGAGATGGGGCCGCCTTTGCCGGTCATTGCAGACGACTTTATGAGCATTTCCAGATGATCCATTTTGGCCATGAGTTTGTCAATATCTTTCCGGGTCGGAATATTATAATACTGCATGAAGAACTTTACCATTGCATCAAAACTTACAGATTTCCCTTTTTTCTTTGCCATGCTATCCTCCTTGTATGACTGGTTGTTAAAGCTGGAAAAATGGCTAGTATAAGCAAAATATTAATACAAAAATTAC
>JAUWLP010000170.1 GCA_030613575.1 Desulfobacteraceae bacterium | reverse complement strand
ACTCCGAATTTTCAGACATATTTTCAGCGGTTTCAAGTTTGTTTAGCAGTCTTGCATGTAGAATTCTGGCAACAGCAGGAACAGGCACCTGATTAAACGGATCCTTGGAAATATCACCGCTGGTTTCAGGTGCCTTGATTTCACCAAAAACCACGAGAGCAGTGGAATGATTTATCCTGGTTGTGGTTCTGAAGATAACCGGTTGCTGAAGTTTTTCTGAAATATCAAAAGCATAAGCAACCATGTCTTTGGCCTCCTGCACCGAAGACGGTTCCACCACGGGCAGACCTGAAAACTTGCCATAGTAACGGTTGTCCTGTTCGTTCTGACTCGAAAACATGTACGGATCATCGGCCGTAACGATAACAAGACCCCCCTTAACGCCAATGTACGCAAGGGTCATAAAAACGTCCGCAGCCACATTCATTCCCACGTGCTTCATGACACACATGCTGCGGACGCCGGAATTTGCCGTAGCGGCCGCCACTTCAAGTGCCACCTTTTCATTGGTGCTGTATTCAAAATAGAGGTTGCTTTCCCGGGATATCTGGGAAAAGTTGGTTGATATTTCTGAAGAGGGAGTTCCGGGATATGTTGTTGCAACAGCGACTCCGGCCTCAACCGCCCCACGGGCAATGGCTTCGTTGCCCAAAAGCAGCATTTTCAGACCGGGATGTTCCGTGAGTAGTTTGTGCATGTTATCTTCCTTAAACTTGACGGCTTCGTAAAAAGTCCAATTTCTGCGTTGCGCTTCATTTCGTGTTCACTGCGGCGTACATAAGTACGCCTCATTCCACGAAATTCGCGACGCCTTGAACTTGAACTTTTTACTTTGCCGTCTCAATTTTGACTTTTTACGAGTTCATCAAACTTGATATTACATTTTCTATTTTTCCGTATGGTGTTATGAAGGACTAATATATCAGCACCCCTTGACCTGTAAAGAATTTTCTTTAGACAAACAAGCGATTGAAAAAACTTTACAAAGATCCAACCATGATTTATAGTGATGACCTTCGTTAACGCTTATATTTCAATGATAAAGAATCCTGGTACATAGGACCAGGCTTTGGTTTGACCCTAAAAGGGTCTGTTATCCTACAAGCCGGACAAGTTAAAAGTGATAAGTGACCTAAAGTGCCTAAAGTTATGGAGTCGCTCCGCTCCGCTGATTTTATATAATTAACAAAATTTCTTAACTTTAGCTCACCTCAAACTTTAGTTCACTTCAAACTCTTTCCGCTTTTCTTCAGGCAGAGCCAAACAACTCTGACCTGGCCCACAGGACCAGGTTTTCTAAAGAAAAAATGAGGTTTGAATGAAAAAATCGATTACTCTTGTTATTGCTACACGCAACAAAGGCAAAACATTAGAAATCAAGGATCTTTTGAAGGGGTTTCCGGTTGATATCAAAAATCTGGATGATTTTGGCCCCATCCCCCACCTGAAAGAGGACGGAAACACCTTTGATGAAAATGCTTATCAAAAAGCGAGTTTCGCAGCAAGAATCCTCGGGTTGCCGGCGCTGGCTGATGACTCAGGACTTTTGGTCGAAGCCCTGGGTGGGGCTCCGGGTATCCATTCCGCACGATATGCGGGCGAAAATGCAAGCGATGAACAGAGGTATTTAAAACTCCTTGACGAAATGCAAGGAGAGTCCAACCGAAAAGCCGCCTTTGAATGCGTCATCTCCATTGCGGTTCCCACAGGGCCTGCCCTGACATATGAAACTCGTTGCCAGGGCCTGATCACGGAAAGCCCTGCCGGCTCAAATGGATTCGGATACGACCCAATTTTCTTTTATCCACCTTTAAATAAAACCTTTGCCCAATTAACCAGAGAAGAAAAGAGCCGCGTAAGCCATAGAGGAAAAGCCTTTGCCGAACTCAAAGATGAGTTTGACAAAGTCTTGATCTGGATTGATCAAAACATGCCGGTTCAGGAAATAATACACGGATAATTATTTTTTTATAACTTCCCAACCCGGATAAGCCGGAACCAAAAATATTTGCCACCAAGGCACAAGGCACGAAGGATTTTTTTTTGTTATTCTTTCTTAGTGTCTTGGTGTCTTTGTGGCGAGAAGAAAAAAGTTTTGGCACGAAAAGCACAAAATTCACAATTAAGAAACTAATAAATGAAAAAGCAATACCGATGATTGCAGATCTGATAAGAAAAAACAGAAGTTGCCGCAGATTTTACCAGGACCATGCCGTAACTCCGGAGACCTTGGAACAGCTGGTCGATCTGGCAAGGCTTTCCCCGTCAGCGGCAAATTTGCAGCCATTAAAATACATCCTTTGCGCTACCCCTGAGAAAAACGCCCAAGTATTTTCATGCCTGGGATGGGCGGCATACCTAAAGGACTGGCCCGGCCCCAAACAAGGAGAACGGCCCGCAGGATATATTATTATCCTCGGTGATACCGAAAAAGCCAACCCGTATATTGGATACGATTGTGGTATTGCCGGCCAGAGCATTCTATTAGGCGCCAGAGAAAAGGGGCTTGCCGGATGTATGTTCGGAGCGATAAACCGTCAAAAGCTCGGGGAGATACTAAATATAAACAACAAGTTGAAAATACTTCTTGTAATTGCAATAGGAGAACCCAAAGAACAAGTTGTGATAGAAACGGTTGGACCTGATAATAATATCCGGTACTGGCGGGATAATCAGGGGGTCCATCATGTGCCCAAAAGAGATCTGCGTGATATTATTGTCGATTCAATTTAATAAAGGAGATTGCTCATGTTAGAAAAAAAGAAAGGCATAGACATCGTCGTTGAAATAGGAGGCATCACAACTTTTGAAGCGGCGAGCAAGCTTTTTGAAAATAAATTAGACCAGACCAATCTATCTCGGATACGAAAAATAACACATTCGGAAGTTGTTATTAAAATCGCCAATGCAATCGCCATGTGTGAGCCGGATACGGTTTTCATCAATACCGGATCCGAAGAAGATAAACAGCATATCAGGGAAATGGCTATAACGAAGGGAGAGGAAGCCAAACTCCCCATGGATAAACACACCATCCATTATGATCTCAAATATGAACAGGGCCGCATAATAGACCGTACGTTTTATATCTCCAATCCCGGAGAAGATGTCAGTTCTCTGGCCAATAAAATGGACAGGGCAGAAGCACTCATAGACATCCGGGATAAAATGACAGGTATTATGCGTGGGAAAACCATGATCGTCGGGTTCTATATGCGCGGTCCGGTGGGTGCGCCTGCGTCCAACCCCGCTCTGGAGATTACCAGTTCAGTATATGTGTCACACAGTGCGGAAATCCTTTACAGAAATACTTTTTCCGATTTTGACAAAGAGGTTGACCGTCTGGGGCATTTTTACACCAATATCCACAGTGAAGGTCTGAACAGGCTTGAAGATCTGCCCAACGCACGGGTATTTATGGACCGAAGTTATCAAACCACATACAGTTTTAACTGCACGTATGCCGGAAACACGTTGTTGCTGAAAAAAGGAAATCACCGGTTTTCCGTTGACAAGGCCGTGTATGAAAACAGGGGCAATGAGCTGTCGGAACATATGTTTATTACCGGCATAGACGGGCCCGGAGATCGTATAACGTGGTGTGCCGGCGCCGCTCCCAGCGGGTGCGGGAAAACCACCACAGCCATGGCAGTCAACCATTTTATCGGTGACGACCTGGCACAAATGTGGATTGATGAAAACGGGAACATCTGCTCAATAAACCCGGAATGCGGTATTTTCGGTATTGTGGAAGATGTAAACTGGGAAGGCGATCCACATCTCATGGAACTTCTTCGAAAGCCCGGAACAGAAGTTATCTGGTCTAATGTTCTTATTGATGACAACGGTGTTCCCCACTGGACAGGGGAGGGTGAAGATCCCCCGCTTAAGGGAATAAATTTTCAAGGGCCATGGGAACCGGGTATGACCGATGAAAACGAAAAAGAGATTCCCATATCCCATCCCAATGCAAGATGCACCTTGACCTCGTCAGACCTGGCAAATTATTCAGAAAGATCGGAAGATCCGAACGGTGTGGAAACAAGAATAATTACCTACAGCGGTAGAGACGGTGATACCATGCCTCCTGTCTGGGCAGCTAAAAATTCGGACCACGGCGTGGTCATCGGCGCTTGTATTGTGTCTGCCGCCACAGCTACTGAAGTGGGGGCAACCGGCGTTAAACGGGCGCCTTGGGCCAACGCCCCCTTTATCCCGGGCGCATTGGCTGATTATATGGATGCTCAATTTAAGTTTTTTGGTAATGAAAAAATTGCAAAAGATAAAAAAGCGGTAATGGCGGGATTGAATTATTTCCTGACCCATGAAGCCAGAGGCGGTACTTCAAAAAAACTGCTCGGAGAAAAAAAAGACGTAAAAGTCTGGCTGGCCTGGCTGGAAAGACATACACACAATGAAGTAGATGTCATTAAAACCCCCATCGGCAATCTTCCAAAGTTTAATGACCTTAAAAGCCTTTTTCAATCCATAATCAACAAAGAATATACAGAAGAACTCTATATTAAGCAGTTTTCTTTGTATATTGACAATATTATTGCCCGGATAGACATGCAGGCAGAAGCATATGGAAAAGAACCTGATATCCCCGACAGGCTATTCCAAGTTCTTAAAAAACAGAAGCAAGGTCTAATGGCGTTAAGAGAAAACTATGGCCCGATTGTGACACCGTCTCAGCTTGAGGAATTATAATATTAACCCCATTCTCAAGGTAATTTGCAGCGGCCGCATGCTGGTCGCTCTTTTGATGGGTTTTGCCTGCGGTTTGCCGCTTCTTCTGACCATAACGGTATTGCAGGCATGGAGTAACGACCACGGGGTGAATCTGACCGTGATCGGGAGGATGTCCCTTGTGGGTCTTCCATATACGTTGAAGTTCCTCTGGGCACCGGTTCTGGACCGCTTTACCCTCCCTTTTCTGGGCCGTAGAAGAGGCTGGCTTCTGGTGGCTCAGGCGACTTTGATGTTTTCAATATCCGGCCTGGGCTTCACTGATCCCGGGAAGAATCCATGGATGATGGCAGTTGCGGCATTTCTGGTAACCTTTTTCAGCGCCTCACAGGATATTGTCGTTGATGCCTATCGAAGAGAAGATCTCCCTGATGAAGAGCTGGGGATGGGCTCTTCTCTGTATGTCAACGGATACCGGGTAGGTATGCTGCTTGCTTCCGGCGGCGGTCTGATTATGGCAGATCACATGCCGTTTTTCATGGTCTATCA
>JAUWLP010000080.1 GCA_030613575.1 Desulfobacteraceae bacterium | reverse complement strand
TTTGTTTAATACCTGGCCGGTTATTACCTTTGGGAAAAAATAGGTTGCTTTTCGCGGCATAATAAGGCCGGCTTCGGCAATATCGCGAACCTGCTGAATTTTTGTAGGATTCAGAATAAAGGTAATATCGTGCCGGCCGGCGGCAACTGCATCGATGGCATCCTCTGCAATGCTTGAATAGGCGATCAGCTTTTCATTATCGAGGCGGGCTTGATCAAAACCAAGTAGCTCCATAAGAATAAGACGGGTCAGTACCGTTACATCAATATTTCTGATCACTTCCGGCAAGTTATCGCCGAACATTCGCTCCATAACACCCGGTTTTAGTGTCAGAAGGTAAAGTTCAGGACGATCCTTCATGAAAACCCCTATACAATTTTTTGAATTATTTGATTTAAGAGCCGCGATGAATTCATCCCGCGCTTCTTCACTCCCGGTCCCTTTATAGGGATATACGGCTATGTCAAAATATTCAGCGGCTTTTGAGATAAGTGTCCCCCGTGCCGAAGCATGAACCTTATTAAACATGCGATGTGCCGGAAGAATAATAAGTCCCGAATCTTCCATACTGCAAAGGTACATCATTACATAGTTGGCCGGATGGCTACTATTGAAATTGGGATCGTTGGTCGATAACCAGTCCCGGTAGTTAAGAGCTGTTTCGTACCGATGATGTCCGTCAGCAATATAAATGATTTTATCTTTCAAGGCTTCAGAAACATACCGGTGAACAGCCTTATCGGTGATGCGCCACAGCATGTGTTTCTGCCCGTTGTTGTCGGTAAAAACATTGTCGGCTGTTTTGTTGAAAGTGGCATTTTTTAATTCATCGAGAACACGGTTTTCATTGTCTGAATACAAAGAAAATATCGCGCTGAGGTTGGCCTTGCATGCTTTCATCAGCTCAAGCCTTTCCGATCTTACATTAGAAAAGGTCTTCTCATGCGGGAGAACAACACCCTTTTCAAAAGGCTCAAGGCCGACCAGAGCAATCAGACCGTAACGTGTAACTTCCCTGTTTTCAAAGGGGAATTCCATGGCGGTCAGATAAAACGCCGGTGTTTTGTCAAGTTCCATGATATGCTTTGAAAGCCACTTGTTAAAACAGTCTGCTGATCTTGTATATCGGTTGTTTGTGCTTGTGTCGCTTTCGTGTGTCTTGCCAAGTGTCAGCCGGATAATGTTATGGGGATGGCTTTCATGATATTCAAGCTGTTCCTGCTCTGAAATAATATCAAAAGGGGGAGCAATAACATTTGCCATGTTATCGATTTTGCTAGGATTATAAAGGATTCCCCTGAAAGGGATTATTTCTGCCATGTTTATAAATTCCTTTTTATTAAGTTATTAGAATATTTTTTAACGGTAACTATTCAGGGGGTAGTTGTTTCCCCGTAACGTTATTGGCGAAGTCACTTCGTATTTTCAATGATTTAGCAGTGGGGGAGACCGCAGCCAGCCTGAGCGCAGCGAAGGTGGAATGCGGAGGGGGCAGGAATGCCACCGCTGCTAAATCATTGAAAATACCAGTGACGGAGACACCGAAGTAAAGGGGAAATGACTGCCCCCTGAACACATATTTTTAACGAAGGGAACTGATACTATAAAGAAATGTGTTGTTCAAGTGATAAAATCGCATCGCGATTTTAGATAACGCAGCTTCGCCGCTCTAATAAAAAGAAATTTTCACCTAAATTATGATAAAATACTGAGATGTTGGGTTATTGGAAAATCTCTCTTGACAGAGGATTAATAAGAGAAGATCATTGACATATTATAATTAAAAAGCATAAAGGTGTATAATTTGTTGGAGAGGTGGCCGAGCGGCTTAAGGCCCCGCTCTCGAAAAGCGGTATCCTGTCAAAAACGGGATCGTGGGTTCGAATCCCACCCTCTCCGCCAATGATTTCAGATACTTATCTCTTTTTCATGCCGCAGGCTAACCGTAGGTTAAATCAATACAGAATATATACCTAAAAATATTTGCCACAAAGACACTAAGACACAAAGGATATAATTATTCTTTCTTCGTGCCTTAGCGTCTTAGTGGCAAAATGGAAAAAGTTTTTTCATAAAAAGCACAAAATTCAAACTAAGAAACTAAAAAGAATGAATGCGGCTTTATTTATGTTTTATCCAACCCATTCCCTTTCCCAGACAATACAATAATTTCACAGCCTCCTTGTTACTGTTTCCTTTGGCAATCATTTTATTGTCGGCAATTTTTTTAAATAGTACAGAAATGCTGCCTTTTTTGCCAAGAATGAAAAATTTATCTTCAAAAACCTGTTTGACAATATCGTTTCGATCTTTTATATATACAGTTTCAAATAAAGGCGGTGCAACGCTGTCCTTTCTCTTGCGTATCGCTGGACCATATTGCTGTCGAGATTATGCGCTTCGTTAGCACAAGCGAGCATTTTCTAAAGTCAGTTACTGGATAAATTCCTTATTCTGCGGGAAAAGGATTTTTTGCCGCCAGATGGAAAGGAGCCAGATATGAAAAAAGATCAAGAGTACGAGGAGTTATTCATTTTTTTAGCACCTTCCCCTGTCATTGAGCAGAAGCTTTTTTAATTCCTGCATTGAAACACATTGAATGAGAACGTCGAGTGTTTACACCGTAGTATAGGATGGCATCAATTCGTTTCTAAGCAACTTACAGAGTTTTAAGCGATTCTATTCCCCACTGCTCGATTAGAGCCTTAAGTTCCGGGTTTGCCTTAAAATTTCCGCCTACGGATTTTTCAATACAATTGTTTCGAGTAAAAGCCTGAGTTTCAGGAAGCAAACTACATTCATACAACTATCAATAGGAGGTAAATAATCTATGGGTAAAATAAAGATCGCGATTGTAGGAATTGGGAATTGTGTCAGTTCACTGATTCAAGGGATTCATTATTACCGGGATAAAAGCAGGCAAGACGCCATCGGCCTGATGCACTTTGAAATGAACGGCTATAAGCCGGGAGACATAGAGGTTGTCGCAGCCTTTGATGTTGACAAACGCAAGGTCGGCCAGGATGTGCATGAAGCTATTTTTGCCAAACCCAACTGCACGACGGTTTTCTGTCCCGATCTTCCCCCATCCGGAGTATTGGTTCGGATGGGAAAAATTCTGGACGGTGTTGCGAGCCACATGCAGGATTACCCTGAAAACAATACTTTCGTTCTGTCCGAGGAGCCGGAGCTAACAGAAAAGGAAATCGTCAAAGTGCTTAAGGAGTCTGGCGCCCAAATCCTGTTGAACTATCTCCCGGTCGGCTCTGAAGAAGCTACCAGGTTTTATGCCAATTGCGCGCTGGAAGCAGGGGTCGCTTTTATCAATAACATTCCGGTGTTTATCGCCAGCGATCCGGCGTGGGGCAAACGCTTTGAAGATAAAAACATTCCTATCATCGGTGATGACATCAAGTCTCAAATGGGCGCTACCATCACTCACCGCATACTGACCGACCTGTTCAAAAAGCGCGGTGTCAAGTTGGAGCGCACTTACCAGCTCAATACCGGGGGCAATACCGATTTTCTTAATATGATAGAACACAAGCGCCTGGTCACAAAGAAAAAATCCAAGACAGAGGCTGTTCAGGCCGTGGCTGCCAAGCGTCTGGACGATGAAAACATCCATATCGGTCCCAGTGATTACGTGCCGTGGCAGAAGGACAACAAGGTCTGTTTCATCCGCATGGAGGGCAAGCTGTTCGGTGGCGTGCCCATGAACCTTGAAATGCGCCTTTCTGTGGAGGATTCACCCAATTCGGCCGGTGTTGCCATTGACGCCATCCGCTGTGCAAAAATAGCCTTGGACCGTGGTCTGGGCGGCGTACTTCATGCGCCGTCAGCCTATTTTTGCAAGCATCCCGCGCGCCAGTTCACAGACGATGAGGCGTTTACCATGGTCGAAGACTTCATCAACGAAGATGTCGTTTTAAGCCTTAAAACACTGAAACTGGTAAGTTAAGCCTTGTTTTTGCCCGGGAATGGAGTCAATGAGTATGAAGTGCCTGATCATAGCCGCCGGCAAGGGGAGCCGGCTCCGGCAGCAAGGTGACTGCAAACCTCTTATTCCCATTCTGGGGCTGCCCCTGATCGAAAGGGTTATCCGCACCGCCATGGAGGCTGGAGCGGACGATTTTTTGGTTGTTACCGGATACCAGGAAGAGCTTATCCGCTCTTTCCTGGTCAGCCTGACCCATCGCCTGGGGTGCAACATAACCCCCATTTTTAACGAATATTGGGGAAAAGAAAACGGCCTTTCGGTGCTAAAAGCCAGGGAATACTTGCAAGAGCCATTTTTACTGCTCATGGCTGACCATCTCTTTGATCCGTCCATAGCCCATGAGTTGATGGCGCTTGCCTTATCCGACGGTGAAATCACCCTGGTCGTGGATAGCAATACCCGTAATTCCTCTGTCGATATGGAGGATGTCACCCGGGTAAAGACCAGAGACGGAAAGATACTCGACATCGGTAAGGGCCTGACAGATTTTAATGGCTTTGACACCGGTATTTTCTTATGTACGCCCGCTATTTTTAACACGTTGGAGCGCAGCGCAAAACAAGACGGCGATACTACCCTGTCCGGGGCGGTGAAGATTTTAGCTGCCGAGGGCAAGGCTAAAACGTTTGAAATCAGCGGACGCTTCTGGATTGATGTGGATGACCCTGCGGCTTTCAGACGTGCAGAAAACTCCATTTTGGCTGATTTAAAGGACAAGCCCAACGATGGTCCGGTGTCACGTTATTTAAACCGCCCCGTATCGATTAGGATTTCCCGCCGGCTGGTAGACCATCAAATCACCCCTAATCAAATATCCCTGTTTTCATTCCTGTGTTCGGTTCTGGCTGCCGGCCTGTTTGCTCTTCATAGTTATTTTGCGCTTTTACTGGGCGGTCTTATAGCACAGTTCGCCTCAATTGTAGACGGCTGCGACGGCGAAGTAGCCAGACTCAAACATCAATATAGCGCTTACGGCGGCTGGTTCGATGCAGTACTTGACCGTTATGCCGACGCTTTTCTTCTTTTTGGTCTCACCTGGCACGTTTATACAGATAAAACTGATAGTTTCATTCTGTTGATCGGATTTATGGCGATTATTGGCTCCTTTATGTTGAGCTATACGGCTGACAAGCACGACAGCCTTATGCGCAACCGGATCACTCATAGCAAGGGATTGCGCATGGGCCGCGATATACGTGTCTTTCTGATATTCCTCGGCGCCGTATTCAACCAAGCTTATTTGACACTGGTTGTGATTGCCGTGGTGATGAACATTGCGACCGTACGCCGCCTCATTATCTGCCGGGATCATGGATAGTATCGACTGCGCCAAACAAAATATCAGAGCGATTATTTCAGGCTCCAGTGTACCGGAAGATCCGATCCATGCGGAAAATACCCTTGATTGGTTGTTGAAGCTTGATCCCGAGGCTGATCAGGCGTTGCGGATCGCGGCGCTTGCCCATGATATCGATCGGGCTGTTGAGGCACAGAAAGTGCACCGCGCAGATTTTAGTGATTATAATGCATTCAAGGTCGCTCATGCACATAACGGGGCCAGGATTTTAAGGGTAATCCTGAACAGGTGTGGTGTAGCCAAGTCTGTTGCGGACGAGGCCTGCCGCCTGGTAACACTTCATGAGGTTGGCGGTGACCCCCGTTCCGATCTGCTCAAGAATGCAGATAGTATATCCTATTTTGAAGTTAATTTGCCCTTGTACTACCAGCGCGAAGGCCGGGAGGAGACCATACGTCGCTGCAACTGGGGTTATCGGCGTCTATCGGCACGGATGAAAGAGGTCGTTAAAACTATAACGCATGAAGATGAGTCAATAACACGTCTGATCAAGGAGGTAATTTGTGAACAAAACCAACACAATTATGATGTCTCATGATGATAGTTCAAAGGGGCACATTCTTGTGGTTGGGCATGTCACCCGCGATATTTTCAATGATCGTCAACAACTTGGTGGTGCTGCTACATACGCCGCCCGAGCCGCCTCGGCATTCGGTTGTCGCATTTCCCTGGTTACGTCATCACCTGCATCCTCTCTCCTGAAGCCACTACAGGACGATACACGTATAACTCTTCATCGTAAGAAGTGCCATGAATTAACGACCTTCATCTTGAATCACTTCGGGGCTCGAAGGGAATTGTCCCTGGTTAGCCGGGCACCAGACTTAACGCCCGAGGATATTCCTGAATATGCGCGCAAGATACCCTTGGCATATATCGCACCTGTCATTGGAGAATGCGGGAGAGCCATCATCGAAAGCCTTGGCAGCATGAAAATCGTCATAGGCGCACAAGGTTGGCTGCGCCAGGTCAATGATCGCGGAGTAATCGTTCCGCATCTGCTGCCAGAGGCTAAGATACTACCGGACGTCCATGTTATTGTATTTTCTGAGCAAGACTTCCCTAATGCTGAATCGATAGCCGGCCGATTTTCCCGCAGCGTCGAAGTCGTGGCACTCACCCGTGGCGGAAAAGGGATAACTCTGCTGTTTGGGGGTGAGAAAATCGAGCTTCCAGCAGCACAAATTCGCAAAGAGATAGACTCCACAGGGGCGGGCGACGTATTTGGAGTTATTTTCGGTATTGAGTTACATGCAGGAAAAGATATTGTCGATGCAGCACGTATTGCCATGTGGGCCGCTGCCAGGTTCGTCGAAGGCCCTGGCATGGGGAATTTGTCGCGGGCTCTCGCCAATCAGCACCGCAATTAAAATGAAACCAAAGCATATTGCATCCAGCCTGGGATTTGGGGTCGGACCGCGCTAACCGTACGATTATTAAGGAAAAGAGCAAAAAAGAGTATCGCTTTTTGTGCTTAGAGCCATCATTCTGATGCCAGAATGGACCTTCTAAGATTTAATAGGGGAGGGTCCCTTTCTTAAAAGTTCTATTTTGCCCCAGAAACATGATGTTTAAGCCTGAAATCAGAATTGAAATATAGCGAATATGGTTTATTTTCAATTCGATAGCGTGGTTCGACTCAGTCCTGTTATACCTTCAAAAACCTGTTTGACAGGGCCGTTTCGGTCTGCTATGTAACGAAAGTCCCAAATAAAGGCGGTGGGACTCTGCACCACTCGCATGGCGACCCCTTAATCGGGCCATGATGCTGTTGTGCTTATCTGCTTCGTTTCCCCAGGCCAACTGCCCCAGAGTCAGATGCTGTCCAAGTTCATCTGCCAGCCGAATCTCGGATTGTGGGTTTGATACACAGACAAGAAACGTTTTAAAACCATACAATCTTGCTCCGGGAAAGGGTTTTTTGACGGTTTAATATAAAAGTTGTTCGTCCAAATTTATTTGTTCGGTGATCTCAAGTCTACGATTTTGGGAATGGAAAATTAAGGAAAGAAAACCCGGTATGGATAAAAATACAGACCCTGAACTAATATATTTTAACAAAACAGGCTTTTTTCAAGAAAAAGATGCGGCCATGAATCATCTGCGGGATGCTGATGAGATTTTAACGTCGGCAGGCGTGGATTACTGCCTGATGTTCGGGACCCTGCTGGGACTGCTTCGTCACGGGGATTTCATTCCATGGGACGATGATCTGGATATCATTATTTTTGATATAAAAAAATTTGAAACGCGGTGTATAGAAAAATTCGAAGAGAAAGGATATACGGTATTACAGGATATTCGCAAGATAAGTCCTTTTACAATGGTGCCGTTTCTTAAGTTAAAAACACGGTGTGGCTACCGTATCTATTCAAAGAACGGGAACAGTATACCAAGGGTTTCCTGGAAATTCCCATGGCTTGGAGTATGGGAGCCTGTTTTTAAAAAAAAGGCGATGACACTCCCGCCGGAGAAATTCGTCTATGATATCGAAGATTTTTTTCCATTACAGAGAAAACCATTTAAAGAGTTTTCCGTTATGGTCCCCCAAAATCCTGCAAAGATACTGAATGAATATTTCGGTACGGACGACTGGATGGAATATTGCATTCCCTCCACCCTTGATCACCGTCAATACAGACCTACCGGATTTCCAGCTGTCAAAAAGCCATTACAAGCGGTTATGGCGTATTTAGACCCATAGGTGCGTTTTCTTAAGAAGCCGTATCATCAGTCAAATCCGGACTGACATAATAGAAGTGCCCCCACTCGATACCGGATCTGTGAAAACTAAAAGAGAGGAGAACCCGATGAAATGAAAAAGACGACACGATTAAAAAACATGCTTTATAGTCTTGATCTGGAATTTCTGATGGAAGCCCATAATGGTTTATCGGCACGAATCGTTGAGCAGTCAGGCTTCAAAGGTGTATGGGCCAGCGGACTTGCAATAAGCGCATCGTTTGGTGTCCGCGACAATAATGAAGCCAGCTGGACCCAGGTGCTTGAAATGGTCGAATTCATGGGTGATTGCACTTCTATTCCCATTCTGTTGGACGGTGATACGGGCTATGGTAACTTCAACAACCTGCGGCGCCTCGTCAGGAAGCTTGAACAGCGGGATATTGCCGGTGTCTGCATTGAAGATAAGCTTTTTCCCAAAACCAACAGCTTCCTCAGTGAACGTCAGCCACTTGCCGGTATTGATGAGTTTTGCGGCAAAATAAAAGCAGGTAAAGACACCCAGAGAGATGATGACTTCTGTATTATAGCCCGTGTGGAGGCCTTTATTGCCGGGTGGGGACTGGAAGAGGTGCTGAAACGCGCCATTGCCTACCACCAGGCCAATGCTGATGCAGTGCTTATACATAGTAAAATAGACTCCTGTGAAGAGATCGAGTCATTCATGAGAGAGTGGGGCAACCGTGGGCCGGTGGTCATTGTTCCGACAAAGTATTACAAAACTCCGACACAAACATTCAGAGACCTTGGTATCAGTCTGGTAATATGGGCAAACCATCTTATGAGGTCGGCAATAAGTGCAATGCGGCAAACAGCTATGCATATATACGATTTGCAGTCCTTACATGAGGTGGAAGATCGTATCGCCACCCTGGCCGAAGTCTTTGAATTGCAGAACGCAGACGAGTTGCAGCAGGCCGAAAAGAGATATCTCCCTTCAACCGCAGGGGATTCAAAATGATCCGTGCCGGGGATTTTTTACATTCATGTTTGGACCGGGGCTTTAGCTTCTATACAGGCACTCCATGTTCATATCTTAAACCAATTATTAACTATGTCATTGATAACAAAGAATTTAGTTTTATCAATGCTACCAACGAAGGGGATGCCGTCGCCTTGGCTTGCGGCGCAGTCATGGCAGGTAAAAAAAGTGTTGTCATGTTCCAGAATTCCGGACTTGGCAACGCGGTAAACCCCTTAACATCTCTGAATTATCCCTTCAGGATTCCGCTGTTACTTATTGTTGCCCTGCGCGGTGAGCCTTTCGGTTCCAAAGATGAACCGCAGCATGAACTCATGGGGGAAATCACAACGGCTCTGCTGGAAACCATACGAATCGGATGGTCATATTTTCCAGACTCAAGCGACGAAATTTTGGCATCTCTTGAGTATGCAGATGCATTCATGGCAAAAGAAGGGCTTCCTTTTGCATTTGTCATGCGCAAAGGCGCTGTCGAATCTTATAAGCTGAACTCATTCGATAAAACCAGATCCATACATCATACTGTTTCCCATAAAGAAAACTTTTGCCTTCCGTATAATAGAAGGCCGACCCGCAATGAAGCACTAATAGTTATCCAATCAATTTCAGGTAAAGGAACTGCGGTCATTGCAACAACAGGTTTTAACGGGCGTGAAATGTATATGCTCGATGACCGCAACAACCAGCTTTACATGGTCGGTTCCATGGGGTGCGCGCTTTCTATTGGAACCGGTATCGCTCTTCACAAACCGGGGCTAAAAGTGATTGTGGTTGACGGCGATGGAGCATTGCTTATGAGAACAGGTGCCATGGCAACAACGTGCTCTTGCGCTCCACACAATTTAATTCACATTCTACTCGATAATGAGATACACGAATCAACCGGCGGACAGAGGACTCTATCCGATAATGTCTCCTTTCCGGTAATCGCGAAGGGTTTTGGATACACGCATGTATACTCCACCAATGTGCTCGATGAATTTAAAAGCCGCCTGACTCAGGCAATGGAGCAGAATGGGCCTGTCTTTATACATCTCAAAACACGCCCGGGGGTTCCGGCAGGTTTAGGCCGGCCGTCGGTTAAACCGGTACAGGTCAAAGAACGATTCATGGAATACCTCGGAAATTTCCAGTAAAAGGAGTAATATGTTTAACGTTCGACAAGCAGTAATATTAGGGGCCGGGCTCGGGTCCCGCCTCAAAGGCACCCTCGATAACCGTCCCAAAGGATTTTTAAAATTGGGAAACAGACCGATTATCGAGGAATCGATTGCCAAACTTGTTCGCACCGGAATAATCGATATTGTGATTGTAACCGGCTATTGTCATGAGTTCTATGATCAACTTTCCGAAAAATACCCCTTTGTCCGTACGATACTGAACCCGGATTTTGCAACGACCGGCAGCATGCTGTCTCTTTATACCGCCTCCCATTATGTCAATAGTGATTTTCTGCTTTTAGAGTCCGACCTGGTTTATGATTACAATGCACTTCAAACACTCCAGAATTCCACCATGGACAATTGCATATTGCTCTCTGGTAAAACCGGATCGGGTGATGAAGTCTACGTTGGTGTCAGCCATGATAGAGTCGTTAACATGTCAAAATGCCGTGATGACATTAAATACCTGGGGGGCGAGCTGGTAGGCATCTCTAAAATCTCTCTGGAACTATATAAGCAGATGACTGATCTTGCCCCCGAAAAATGTAAGCATAACAGTCAATATCAGTACGAAGATTGCCTTGTCGACGTAAGTGATAAGATTGCCATCCATTACCTGTGCATAGAAAATCTGGCATGGATAGAAATAGACGATGAAAATCATCTAAGTAAAGCCCGTGAGAAGATCTACCCTTTAATTGAACAAAGAGACTCAGAAATAATTATCTCGAAAAAAGTCGAAAGGCATGTTTTGCTCAACCCGGGGCCTGCCACAACGACCGATACGGTTAAATATGCCATGGTTGTCAATGATATTTGCCCTAGGGAAAAAGAGTTTGGAGACCTTGTGGAAGGTGTCAGACAGGACCTGGTCAGAGTTGTTCATGGTGAAGGGATGTATGAATCAGTGCTTTTTGCTTCATCCGGCACCGGTGCGGTTGAAGCCTGTTTAAGCTCGGTTGTTCCTCACGACAAATCGGTGCTTATTATCAGCAACGGCGCCTACGGCAAACGGATGCAGCAGATATGTGACGGTTACGGCATATCCCACATCGATTGCAATATAGACTGGGGTAAACCGGTCGATTGCAACCAGGTTGAAACATTGATCGAACGGTACCAACAGGATATCTCCCATATTGCACTGGTTCATCACGAGACAACGGTGGGAATTTTAAATGATATAACCACAATCTCCCGTACGGCCGCAAGATTTGGCGTTGAGGTAATTGTAGATGCCATATCCTCGTATGCCGGCATCCCCATTGATATTAAGGATTCGGGAATTCATTATCTTATGGGCTCGGCAAATAAATGTATCCAGGGCATGGCCGGGCTCAGCTTTGTTATCTGTAAAAAAGAGTCGCTTGAAAATACAAAGAAGATCAAACCGCGGAATTTCTATTTTAATCTTTATCAGAACTACTCCTTTTTTACCCAAAAACATGAAATGCAGTTCACACCGCCGGTCCAGATTTTCTATGCCCTGAGGCAGGCGATCAACGAATATTTTCTGGAAACAGAACAGTCCCG
>JAUWLP010000105.1 GCA_030613575.1 Desulfobacteraceae bacterium | reverse complement strand
GTAGGCTTTAAGTGCCTGGTTTACATGATGCAGAAGTTCAATATATTTCGGATCATACAGATTGTCGACCTTGAGTATTTTTTCCGCTTTTGCGATCCCTTCCTCGGTCATAACCGCGGACCGGGCCTTTTCATCCACGGTGTAGTCCTCTTCAAATACAAGACGTGGAATAACGCCATTGACCAGATTATATAGTTCCGTCGATTTTTCAGCCGGACCGGATATAATCAACGGGGTTCGGGCCTCGTCAACCAATATACTGTCCACCTCATCAACAATGGCAAAATTGAGTTCTCCCTGGACAATGGAGTCTCTGTCAAACTTCATATTGTCCCTCAAGTAATCAAAACCGAACTCATTGTTTGTACCGTATGTAATATCTGAATTGTATGCGGCTTTACGCTCATCATCATCCAGACCGTGCAATATACAGCCAACGGAAAAGCCGAGAAAATTATAGATATGCCCCATCCATTCCGTATCACGCCTTGCCAGGTAATCGTTCACCGTAATAATATGAACCCCCCTGCCTGTAAGTGCGTTCAGATAAGCCGGAAGCGTGGCTGCCAGAGTTTTGCCTTCACCGGTCTTCATTTCAGCGATTTTTCCCTGATGAAGAACCACTCCTCCGACAAGCTGTACGTCAAAATGCCGCATGCCCAAGGTGCGGACCGATGCTTCTCTCACGGTTGCAAAAGCCTCCGGAAGAATATCATCAATTGATTCGCCATTGTTCAAGCGCTCTTTAAACAACCGGGTCTGTGTTTTCAGCGCGTCATCATTCATGGCCTGGATCTGAGGTTCTATGGCATTGATCTTTTCAACAACTGGTTGAATCTTTTTTAATTCCCGTTCGTTTTTGCTGCCAAATACTTTGGTTAAAAAATGTGCGAACATATAATCAATATTCCCCTTGGATAGTTAGGTGCTCTGATTCGTAAATTCGATTACGTATTTTTATCAAGACAACTAGCCCGTATAAGTTGAATTCTAAAAGTTTGAAGTGCCTAAAGTGAGCTAAAGTTGAG
Source organism: Desulfobacteraceae bacterium (assembly GCA_030613575.1). Taxonomy (GTDB): domain Bacteria; phylum Desulfobacterota; class Desulfobacteria; order Desulfobacterales; family UBA11574; genus S5133MH16. Next base: position 8,508 of record JAUWLP010000105.1, on the reverse strand, counting down.
GAACGCGCTTTCAGCGCGAACAATTATAATTAAAATCAATAGAATACCTTAACTTTAGGCACTTTAGTTCACTTTAGGCACTTTACACTTTTGCACACATAGAATGAATAAACAAAACTATAAATACGTTACCGTATTTATGAACATATGTACTAAATTATATTGGTGGTTCAGATTATACCATTAATCGATAGATTTTGCAAAACCGATTGTGACTATCTCACGGTAAGAAACATAAAGTGAAATGAAAGGGAAGAAAAGTAGAAAAATCGGGAAGTAATAATCGATTTAGTTCAAAATGTATTTTTTTGGATTTACCGGAATTCCGTTTAATAAAACCTCATAATGGAGATGGGGGCCCGTTCCGCGTCCTGAATTGCCCATAAGTGCAATCGTATCGCCTCTCTTTACGTTTTCTTCCCGTTTTTTTAACATCTTCTGTAAATGCCCGTAACGGGTAACCATTCCATGTCCGTGATTAATGACAATCACTTTGCCCAAAAATCCCTTGTATCCAGTAAATGTTACCGTGCCGTCCCCGGTAGCAATAATCGGAGTCTCTTTGCGATTGGCGATATCCAATCCTTTATGGAATTCTCGAAGACCTGTAAAAGGAGATATCCGGTATCCGAAGCTCGAAGATATCCACCCTTTTGTTGGACGGATCGCTGGAGTAGATGATAGAAGGTTTCGCTGGTTCTCAAGATATTTACAAAGGGATTCAAACCCTTTTTCCTGATTGATTGATGCCAGGTTTAGCTGCCGGGTCTGCGAATGCATTTCGCGCATCAGACTGTTATGCTTTTCTTGAAGTGGAACCTGTGAATCGAGATCTTCAGGAATTGAACCGCCCACACCAAAAAGACTGTCATGATCGGCAGGTTTTTCAATGTTTGCAATAATTCGTATTTTCTTTTCAAAATTGTTCAAATCAACCAGCGTTGACTTTAAGGTGTTGATCTCATCAGCGAACTTTTGAATCTGCCGGCGCTGGGTGACGATCTCATCATTTTGATCTGTAATCTTGCTCTCGAGTTCCTGTTTGTTGAATGTTGTTTTAATATTAATATAATCATAAATAACAAAAGCGGATAATATAACAAAGACAGTAGCACATGCGCTGATAATGCGTAAAAATCGTCTGGAAACTGTTAACTGTTTCACTGTCGAGCCGGTATAGCTTAAAATAAAAAATGATATCTTCCTGTGCATAGAACCTTTTTTAAACTTATAAAAAGTCTGTTTTATTCTATGTATGAGCATTTTTAATATCGACGAATTCATTGTCATTTCTATTATTTCACAAAGTTATAGATTTTAATACGTTTAACAGCCGTAATTTAATGAAACATGGAACGGTTTATGAAAAATAGATTGTATTTCAACAAGTTGTATTTTGGACAACAATTTTTTATTTTATCATATATACAATGAAGATGTCAATAATTTCAATGATTATCAACATATACCTTTTCTAATTGCATTTTTCGCCATTATGCAAAAAAACTTTAGCAAAGAATCCGAAGCCAAGGGAGGGGCGGGAATCCGGAACAAAATTATGCTGATGAAATTCGACTAAGATTAAAATTCTCAGATGTTCTATATGAAACTTTTTCAATTCTGCCACGAAGGCACCAAGGCACTAAGAAAGAATAATAAATATATCCTTTGTGTCTTAGTGCCTTTGTGGCAAATATTTTTGGTTCTCTCCAAGCCGTAGGCCGGCTTGTCCGGGTTAGGCAATCCCCAGTTTAAATTTGAGAGATTTAAGTGTGTTTTTCATCAGCATGGTGATGGTCATAGGCCCAACACCTCCGGGCACCGGTGTAATATAGCCCGCAATTTCCTTGGCAGCATCAAAATCAACATCTCCGCTCAAAATCGCAATTTTTTTCCCGGTTTTTTCACTGATCTTCTCACCTATCCTGTTAACCCCCACGTCAATTACGCATGCACCCGGTTTGATCCATTCGGGTTTTACCAATCCCGGGACACCGGCGGCAACGATCAGGATGTCAGCACGCTTACAATGTGCAGCCAGGTCTTTTGTACGGGTATGAACGATTGTTACGGTTGAATTGGCGCCCGGGCCCTTCTGGAGCATTAGATTGGCTATGGGTTTTCCTACGATGTTAGAGCGGCCCACAACCACAACCTCTGCTCCGCTTGTTTCAACACCAGAACGCACTATCATTTCCTGTATGCCAGCCGGTGTACATGGAGGAAATTTGATCGCATCTCCGCCAATCATTAGACGCCCCACATTTACGGGATGAAATCCATCCACGTCCTTGTCAGGATCGATGGCGTTTAATATTTTTTTGTCATCAATATGCTTTGGAAGGGGCAACTGAACAAGGATGCCGTTAATGGAATCATCTTTGTTGTATTTTTCAACAATCTCCAGAAGGGCCTCCTCGGAAAGATCTGCAGGCTGGGTGTCTTGTATCTCATTGAAACCGAGCTTGTGAGCGGTCTTAATTTTCGCGGTTACATAGGAAATGGAAGCCGGGTCTTCGCCAGCCAGAATGGTTACTAGACCGGGAACAACACCATGCTTTTCTTTAATTTCATTTACCTCGGCCTCAATTTCTTCAAGTATCTTGTCCCTGAGTTCAGTTCCTTTAATTAGTTTTGCTGTCATTTTTAATCTCCTTTCATAAATAGTTTTAGATTTTGTTATAAATTACTATTTTATTACTATCCAATTATTAATTTAGATCAAAAAGCTTTTAGACTAATACAATCTCAATGTCAAGAAGACTCGTAATTTGTTTTGGTTTCTTATTTTTTTTGTCAATATGAATCTTGCCATCCCTCCGGGGCCCAGGCCCTACCCTCTTCTCCGAGGTGCAGATTCTACGAGCCGGAGGCCGGCCGGTAAACCCTAAAGGCGGGAAGTGATGTTGGAGGAAACCCCCAAGGACTCGCACACAATTAAGATTTCTATTGTCTTCCTTTTAATTTTGTTATATCCCAAATTATAAAATTCCGGCGAGCACCATTTTTTCTTTCCCTTTCATTACAACATTTAACAAAAAGGAGGTTTTTATTATGAAGAAAATTTTTTTATCTTTTCTGGCTGCAACCCTTTGCGTCGCCTTATTATCAACAGGTGCCCTGGCAGCGAAAGCCGCACCTATTAAGCTGACATTCAGCATCTTCTTTCCCCCTACCCACGGTCAGACAAAAGCTGCAATGGACTGGGCCAAGGAAATTGAAACCCTCACCGACAATAAAGTGCAGATCACCGTTTTCTCCGGCGGAACCTTGACAAAAGCTCCCCAATGTTTCAGCGGCGTGGTCAAGGGAATTTCAGATTTGGGATTCAGCCTTTTCGCCTATACCCGAGGACGTTTTCCGGTCATGGCTGCAGTTGACCTCCCCATGGGCTATCCGGATGGAAAAGTAGCCAGCAAGGTCGCACAGGAATTTGCAAAGACCTTCAAACCTGAAGAGTTAAATGACGTAAAAATCCTCTATCTTCATGCACATGGCCCGGGCCTTCTTCATACAAAAAAACCGGTGAGAAAACTTGAAGATCTCAAGGGCATGAAAATCAGAGCTACCGGCCTGAGCGCCAAGGTGGTTGAAGCTCTCGGCGGTGTTCCGGTGGCAATGCCTCAGGGCGGCACCTACGAAGCGCTTAATAAAGGAGTTGTAGAGGGAACATTTGGACCCATGGAGGTTCTCAAGGGCTGGAAACAGGCCGAGGTTATCAAATATACTACCGAATGTTACAGCGTCGGCTACACGACCACCTTTTTCGTTGTAATGAATCTTGACAAGTGGAATGCCCTTCCGGCCGATGTAAAAAAGGTTTTTGAAACGGTTAGTGAAAAATACGTAGATGTTCACGGAAAGGTATGGGACAGCACTGATAAAGAAGGCCGGAAATATACAGAAAGCCTGGGCAACAAAATTATACCCCTGTCTGATAAAGAAAGTGCCAGATGGCGCAAGGCTGTCGAACCGGTTATTAGCGATTATATCACCAACAATCCCAACGGCGATACATACGTTAAAAAAATCAGAGAATTAATATCCCAATAATGTAATGCTTTAATTTAACATTTAAAAGTTATATCCTTGTTTTTACATTAGATACATTAAAATAATTTTTCGTAAAGAATCCTGGCCCATGTACCAGGCTTTGGTTTGTCCCTGAAAGGAATTGCTCTCCAATAAGCCGGACAAGTTAGAAGTGCCTAAAGTGAGCTAAAGTGCCTAAAGTTTTGGAGTCGCTCCCGCTTGCCATTGCAAGCTCGCCCGCCAGCCAAGCAAGGCGAGGCGGCCTGGGGCACGAGCGAGCAGGTTGCTCCACTGATTTTATATAATTGACAAAATTCCTTAACTTTAGCTCACTTTAAACTTTAGTTCACTTCAAACTCTTGCAGCGTTTCTTCAGGCAGAACCGGATAACTCTGACCTAGCTCTCCGAGGCGTAGGCTCTACGAGCCGGAGGCCCAAAGGGCAAGGTTTTCAAGATCAGAATAAAGGGGGTTGCCTTGCACCAAACAGGAGGTTTTAGGGCAACCCCGAATTTTATGGCGCATGGCCAATAGCTACAATGGATTCCTTTGAAAAAATATCTCACGCTATGGCACGGAGACTCTACTGGGTTGCAGGGGTTGCCATTGTTGTCATGATGCTTCTTACCTGTGCGGATGTGGTGTTGCGCTATTTTCGAAAGCCCATCCCCGGCACCTATGAATTGGTCTGTTTTTTGGGTGCTGCGGCAGTTGCATTCGCCATGGCCCATACGTCAGTGGAAAGAGGTCATGTGGAGGTAACCTTTGTGGTCAGCCTTTTCCCGCGCAGAATTCAGGGTTTGATTGAAAGCATCACCACATGCTTTGGGCTGCTTTTTTTTACATTAATCGCATGGCAGTCCGTAATTTATGCAAATGATCTTCGTCTTTCCGGCGAGGTCTCGTTGACCCTGGGACTCCCTTTTTATCCATTCGTATACGGGATTAGTTTTTCGGCAGCAGTCGTTTGCCTGATATTGCTCTCGGATCTGTTTAAGAACCTTTTGAAACTATTTGGGAAATGAGTCTGACAACCACAGGAATTATAGGTGTTATCATACTGGTTCTCCTTCTCTATTCTAAAATGCCTGTGGGCTTTGCCATGGGTTTTATGGGATTGATGGGATTCAGCTACGTGGTGAACTTTGAAGCAGGCTTTAATCTTTTGGCGCGTGATGTCTGGGATGTTTTTTCCTCCTATAATTTAACCGTGATCCCCCTATTTGTATTTATGGGACAGATTGCCTTTCATGCTGGTATCAGCCGAAGGCTCTATGATTCTGCCTATGTATTATTTGGCCACCGCCGGGGGGGGCTTGCTATGGCAACCGTGGGCGCGTGTGCCGGGTTTTCGGCCATATGCGGCTCGACCAACGCGACGGCAGCGACCATGGCAACCGTTACGCTTCCTGAAATGAAGCGGTACGGGTATGATATGAGTCTGGCCACAGGTACCGTGGCTGCAGCAGGAAGCCTGGGCATTCTCATACCTCCCAGCGTGATTTTCATTGTATATGGAATTTTGACCGAGCAGTCTATCGGTAAACTTTTTGCTGCGGGAATTCTTCCCGGCATTCTTCTCTGTTTTCTTTTTTTGATGACCATTTACCTCAGGGTCATGAAAAACCCCTCCCTTGCACCTCCCGGCCCCAAGACCAGTTTCAAGGAGAAATTCAGATCCTTTGCCGGTGTGGTTGAAACTTTGGTACTGTTTGCACTGGTCATGGGAGGGATTTTTTTCGGCATTTTTACACCAACCGAAGCGGCTGCCACAGGTGCTTTCTTGACCATCCTCATAGCGGTTTTCAGAAAGCAGCTAACATGGCATGGATTTGTTCAATCTCTGGCAGATACCACCAAAATAAGCTGTATGATAATGGTAATCGTAACCGGTGCCGTAATATTCGGTCATTTTATGGCCATTACCCGGGTGCCTTATGAACTGGCCGAATGGGTGAGTTCTCTTCCTCTCCCTCCCCATGCCGTTATGGGGGTGATCATTTTGGTCTATCTTTTCGGGGGCTGTTTTATGGACGCGCTGGCTATGATTATGCTGACCATCCCTATATTTTTTCCGGTGGTTCAAACCCTTGGGTTTGATCCGATCTGGTTCGGAGTGGTAATTGTATTAATTACCGAGATGGGGGTAATCACGCCGCCCGTAGGGGTCAATGTTTATGTGGTTTATGGTGTTGCCAAAGATGTTCCACTGGAAAATATCTTCAGGGGGGTTTTCCCCATGCTTTTGGCCTTGCTTCTATGCAATCTGATCCTTCTTCTATTTCCCCAGATCGCTCTGTTCCTGCCAAACCTTATGAACTGAAGCCGGCTTACCCCTGACCTTGCACAAACAACTGCCATCTGCAACAGATTCCACACTTACGGTATTACCTCCTATGAACCACTGATACCACGGCCGCCGGTAAGTCTCTATTGTGCACCAAAAACACGTTTCAATAGATCGGTGGTACGCTTGGCGGGATTTTGACGGATAGCGGCTTCCTCACGGGCAAGATAGTGGAAGATTCCGTTCATGCCTCTTTCGGTAACATAGTTTGTCAAATCAGCCTTAACATCAGGTACAAAAGGCAAAGATCTGTATTTACCGATGATGTTATCGTAGGTCTGTACCGCCCCAACTTGGGATAAACTGTTTTCTACAATAGGATGCATGGTTTCGGCAAGGGGTTTTGACATCTTGCTTTGAAAATATTTTGTGGCTGCGTCATCAGGTCCTTTGTAGATGCCCATAGCATCTTCCAGGGTCATTTCTTTAATCGACTGCAAGAAAAGAGACTTGGCTTTTGGGGTCGCCACTTCGGCTGCTCGATTGAGTCGTAATTCCAGATCATCGAGCATTGATGACATTCCAATTTTATCCAGTGCATTTCTGACGGTTTTAAAATTTTCCGGTAATGGAATATGAATCGCCGGATCAGCATTAAAACCGTCGGTTTTTCCCAATTGTTTGACGACAGTTTCAGAACCTACGCGAAGTGCATCCTTAAGCCCGGCGGCAATGTTATCAACAGATAGTGCGCTTTGTTCGCTGTCACTTTTCTGAAAACCACCAACCAAGTCCTTTGCTTTTTGAAGCCAGCTGCTTTGTGCGGTTACAACTCCTGGATTGCAAGAAAGTACAATAATAGTAATACATATTAGGAAGATAGATTTAAACATTTTGAAGTTAACGTGTCGTAAATTCATTTGAATTCTCCTGCGAATATCTAAGCACGCTACAGGAAACGCAGCCTTCCTTAACCATCTTTATTTTCCAAATATTCCCTTAAGTTTGTCGGCCGTGGACTTTACTTCTTCTTTGGCGGTTTGGCCTGCGTCTTCCAGTTGCTTTTTGGCCTCCTGGGTCATGGCCTGGGTGTCAGCAGCCAACTTTTTGAGTCCTTTGTTAAAAACATCTGTTACTGCCGGAGAAGTAATCTTTGCGTATAGTGCAGCAATTATCTCTTTAAATGCTTCTGCAGGAGATGCACCGCCTTTTTCCTGACCTACATTCTTGAGGTGAATGTCCGGCAAATTGGCGTTCAGTGTCTTTTCACCGAGGAAAGCCATGACCAAGTTTACCTTTCCGTCGCGCACAATAAAATTTTTAATCAGGATTTTCTTGCCCTCACCTTTTTTCCCTTTCTCACCAGGCTGTTCAGTGGTCTTGTCCGCCCCTATGGCTTTTTTTACATTGTTTATAATCGTTTGAAAATTGTCCGTGCCGCGAATCTTTTCATAAGTAATTTCAGGGGCAACCACCTCAATCTTATCAATGATAATCGTATCTTTGGTAAGCGACTTTTTATCCACGTTCAGATGAATGGACTTCACTCTCATGGCCTGTAGAGATTTGAATCCCTTGGGATTTCCCAATAAGAAATCCTTGAGTTCGGCCTCTGCGGATAAAAGGGAAACCCCGACATCCCCCAATTTTACCTCGGTCTTGGTCATTTTCGGGCCGTAAGTATTGACTGCATTCTTAATTATGGGCCCAAGGTTGGACACCCCGACAACCAGCACAATTATGATGACGGCAACAAGGGCTCCACCGCCTAAAATAATCCATTTTTTCATACTCATCCTCCTTGTCTGTTTTTTGCTCATAACTGTCTCGCGCATTTTATTTAACAATGATGCAGTTGTATTTTGGTTTATAGTGATCTTCTATCTTGGGGTTGGTTTTGTAGCAATTAGGACACTTAGCAAAATACACATCGGGAGCATATTCAAATAAAGCGCCACCCTGTAAACCAAATCCTCCTGAGGAGGGTATTACCTCAATTACTACCTCTACCCCGCAGACTGAACATTTACCTTTAAATGTGATCGTTGATTTTTCAGGGTTATCTTTAAATATTTTTTTTAAGGTTTCTATATCCATCATTGGTAATTACATTGTCTTTTTGATTAGACAACTTCTCAAAACATATTGTAATGATTTAAGATAACAGACAATTGTGGTTTATGAAGATGG
>JAUWLP010000134.1 GCA_030613575.1 Desulfobacteraceae bacterium | reverse complement strand
ACCCCATGCGCTTAGAGTCAGGACAATTCTTTGGGATATAATGCCGTAATCCCTGATCTGCCCGATGAATAGCTCCATATCCGTAGCTTTCAACAGACCGGCGATCAGTAAAGTTAGTCCCACTGCTCCAGCCGGTAGCCGGTACACCCATAAATGCCAAGTATTTCGTGCTTTGTCCATACTCATTAACCCTTGAAAATGAACACCTCCCTATCAATAATTTAACGCCTCGGAAATTCTACCCACCCTGATAACGCCATATGGCAATAAAAAGATGCCATATTTCGATATCTATTTTGTGCCATATGCCATATATTGTATAAAAAATCAATGAGTGTCATATGGCCCAATAGAAGGCGGGATGAGGGAAGCGAAATAACTTGTTGAAAGTGAGATTTTGCTTAATTTAAATACCACGGTGTGGTATTTAAGTCAACTAAGATTTTATTTGCACTTGGCAAATGTGTATATTTTTGCATCCTCAACCATTAGAAAGCCCTTTTCAGTTTTGAAGATCACGAGTTGAGATTTGCATAATAAAGATCGAGATGTATTGAACCAGCCCCTTGACGCCCTCGGTAAGGGGGGGCTGAAGTGAGGAGAGTGAATTAGTAGAGAAAATTAGTATAACATTTTTTTAAAAAATTAATCTTATCGGCTATGATAATTAACCCAACGTTCCTTTTTCGTAATACTCGCATCGCCAAGTCCCCCCTCCAGGTTTTGTAAATGTGCACACAGGGAGTTTTTTGCAGCTTTTACATAATCCGATATATTCTTTGAAATACCCCTTTTTTTCAATGTCAGTTTCGGGGTCAGGAATGATAGGCACGAAATTAGGTTGCACAATACTTGTCCGTGAAGATGGCAAAGAGCAATCAAAGTCTTCACAGAACAATACCGGTTTCTCAGAATTTCTTAGATAAGCACAATCTGGAAAATGGTTGCACGTTGCACAAAGCCCTATAGAGTGAACCGTTTCCAAATGAGTATCTTTTTCCTTTTGTACCATAGTCTTTTCCCTCCATACCTATATTCAGTTCTTTTGGTATTCATAAAAAGTACGCTTGATAAACATCCTTTTCCAAACGTTCCAGGTCAAATTCGTTGATATAAATTATTCTAGACCGAGTCATCTGTGTCACATTCCAGACAGCTTACGTGTTGCCTTGGTCGAGCATGGCGTTTGCCACTTTTATAAATCCCGCAATATTTGCTCCGCTGCAATAATTGCCAGGATCACCATACCTTTCAGCCGCTTGCAAGCAGTTCTGGTGAATGTCGATCATCACTTGTCGCAATCTTTGATCGACCTCTTCCTTTGTCCACTTTATTTTGGTGCTATTTTGCGCCATTTCAAATCCCGAACAAGCAACGCCACCAGCATTGGACGCTTTTCCAGGAGAATAGAGAATGTTGTTTTTAAGTAAATGCTCGGTGGCATCCGGGGTTAAGGGCATATTGGCGCACTCGGTGACGCACATGCACCCGTTGCGGACAAGTGCCTTAGCATCGTCTATATTCATCTCATTTTCACAAGCACAGGGGAAGGCAATGTCACATTTGATGCCCCAGGGACGTTTTTCCGGATAAAAATCAACCTTAAACTTATCGGAATAATCTTGAACCCGGTCGCGGCCGCTGGAGCGCATAGTCAACATGTAATCGATTTTTTCCCCTTGGACACCGTCCTTGTCATAAATAAACCCGTCCGGACCAGAAAGAGTGATTACTTTGGCTCCCATTTCCGTAGTCTTTTTGGCTACGCCCCAAGCGACATTTCCAAAACCTGAAACTGCCACTATTTTACCGTCGATGTGTTCACCGTGAGTTTTCAACATTTCTTCGGCAAAATAGGCAGCACCGTATCCAGTGGCCTCTGGTCGGATAGCGGAACCGCCCCAGTCGATTCCTTTTCCGGTCAGCACGCCTTCAAACACATTTTTAAGGCGTTTATAATGACCAAATAAATAACCGATTTCCCTGGCACCTACACCGATATCGCCGGCGGGCACATCGGTATTGGGACCAATATGGTTGTATAGGCCAATCATAAAGCTCTGACAGAAATTTTCGATTTCGATATTGGATTTGCCACGGGGATTGAAATCGCTGCCACCTTTTCCGCCACCCAGGGACAGACCGGTTAAGGCGTTTTTGAACACCTGCTCAAAACCCAGAAATTTCAGTATGCTCAGGGTCACCGAGGCGTGGAACCGCAACCCGCCTTTGTAAGGTCCGAGAGCGCTGTTAAATCCGATCCGATACCCTGTGTTAACCTGAATGGTACCGATATCATCCCGCCAAGGCACCCGGAAGATTACTATGCGCTCGGGTTCGACTATCCTTTCCAGAATACGTTCATCTTGATAGAAGGGTTCCTGATCAAACAGCGGGCTCAATGAAAAAAGAAGCTCATCGACCGCTTGAATATATTCTCTTTCCCAGGGATATTTTCTTTTTATCATTTGTGATATTTCTTGTACATATGAGCTCGATTCTTCTTTCCTGTATAAAGTTGGTTTAGACATTTTTCTATTCTCCTTTTAATTGCCTGTAACTCACATTCCTTGTTTAGCGGAAAATCGGCAGAACCCTGGAGGATACCAGCTGCCGAGTTCCGTCTATAGGTTAATGGAGCAGGGCATAAATCCAATCCGGAAAGTTCTATCGGACTGGCAAACACTTATTAACAGTATGCTTCACAATACCAAACGCCTCCTTCAGATGTTGGAAATAGACATGAAGCTCGGTTTTCACAGTTAAGACACAACCCTTTCATCCTTCCGGGAATCACTTCGATGCTGGGTTTTGAAGATTGAGACGATCGCTCCTCGGAATAGGTCTTCTTGTTTTCAGCCACCTGTAGCGAGGTCCTATTCTCAAAATTTTCACAAAACCAGATCGGTTTGCACTCGATCTGGCTATTCTGATAGTGAACGCATTCGGATGCATAAATACAGGTTTGACAAATGCTTGTATCTTGAGGTTGAGCTTGCATACATACCCTTCTTCATTTTTGGTTTTTCGTTGCTTTGTTAAAAAAAGAATAAATTATTGTTACATTTAAGATAGAGCAATCTATATGCCAGAATGAAGAAGGGGATTGGGCGATATCGGTCGGTTTGACATCCTAGATTGAATGAGTTGAAATATCAGATAGATACCTCAAATTAGAGGAAAGGATGTTAGTGTGGTCAGCATGTAGAAAAAGTGGTTGCGAGGGAGAAATAACCGGGGAGAAATGCCTCGACGGGTAAAAACTACCCGATTTCGGTTGGTAGGTTTGCCCGCCTCATTTTTACCCCGAGGGTTTTACGGTTAATCCCCAGAATCTGGGCGGCTCGAGTTTTGTTCCCTTTAACACTGTTTAGCACATTTGCAATATGTTCCGCCTCAACGTCTGCTAAGGGCCGGTTGAAACCTCTGCGCCAGTTGATGTTGAATCTCATTTGTTCAGGCAGATCCGCTACATCGATAAAATCACCGTCAGCCAGCACCATCAGACGCTGGATCAGGTTTTCAAGCTCCCGGACATTGCCCTGCCACCGATAATTTTTAAAAATCTGAAGGACCTTGTCTGATAATTGGGGCGCCGGGCGATTCATATCCTTGGAAAGTTTTTCCCTAAAAAACTGAACCAGTAGCAGGATATCCTCACCGCGTTCGTGCAAAGGCGGCAAAGAAATTTCAACAATGTTCAGCCGAAAATAAAGGTCCTCCCGGAAGAGGCCCTTTTTGACAAGACGGCTCAGATCCGTATTGGTTGCTGTTATGATTCGTGTGTCGACTTTTTGAACACGGCTGGACCCTACCATGAAAATTTCTTTGTTTTGAATGGCCCTCAGCAGTTTCCCTTGCATATTCAGGCTGGCATCCCCGATTTCATCTAGAAAGAGCGTCCCTCCGTCGGCAATCTGGAAAAAACCGGCTCGGGAAGCGGTCGCTCCGGTGAATGCCCCTTTGACGTGGCCGAAAAGTTCACTTTCAAGCAGGCTATCCGGAATTGCTGTACAGTTGACTGTTACAAAAGGTCCTGAACTGGCTATACTGATGTAATGGATGGCGCGTGCCACCAATTCTTTACCCGTGCCGCTCTCTCCTGAAATCAACACGTTGACTCTAGTGGCGGCGGCCTTTTCAATGAGCCGGTAAACGTACTGCATGCCCGGGGAATTACCAATAATATTGTAGCTACCAGGCAGCGGCTTCGCTTCAATAGCACGGCGGTTTGCCTGCTTTTCGAGCATCTTGGAGACAGCCGACAATAATTCCTCATCCGTAAAGGGTTTTGCCAGGTAATCTTCAGCACCTTCTTTGACCGCATTTACCGCACCTTTAACGGACGGATAGCCGGTGATGATCATTATTTCCGTTCCCTTTACATTTTCTTTCACATATTTAAGTAGCTCCAAGCCGCTGACTTTGGGCATTTTAATATCGGTAATGATTAGGTCCATCGAGCTTTGTTCCATGAAGGCAATGGCCTGTTCCACGCTTGATGCTGTGAAGACTTCATAAGCAGCAGCTTCGAGGTTTCTTTGGATAACTTCCAGGGTGGGCGGCGAATCATCAACCACCAGAATCTTGGTTCTGTTCTGCGCTATTTTTTTAAAATCCATTCTTTTCCTCTGGGGATAACCTTCTCAGCGGAAATTTGATCTGGAAGCGGGCACCATGCCCGATACGGCTCTCCACGGCAATACTGCCACCATGGGACTTAACGATGCCGTGAACCACAGAAAGCCCCAGACCAGTTCCCTGTTTAATATCTTTGGTTGTAAAGAACGGCAGAAAAATTTGTTTTATTGTTTCCCGAGTCATACCGATGCCGGAGTCCTGAACAAGCAGGTAAACATGGTGTTCGTCCCACGAGGTTTCAATGCTCAGCTTGCCGTCTTCATGCATGGCCTGAAGTGCATTGACGACCAGGTTGGTAAAAACCTGTTGCAACTGGGACAGATCGGCTTTTATGGCAGGCAAATCTTGGCAAAGTTTTTTTGTCACAATAATCCCATTCTTAGCACATCGTGACTCAAACAGATAAATACCGTCTTCAACCAGTCGGTTCAGATTCACTTGGGTTTCCCGCGGCGGGGCCTGACGACTGAAAAACATTAGTTTTTTAATGACTTCCCTTGCATGCAAAGCGGCCTTAACAATGTTGTCCAGATCACTATAAACTTGTTCTGGAAGGTCGGTAGCCTTTGACGATAGTTGGGCAAAACCAAGGATATTTCCAAGGGGTTCATTTAGTTCGTGAGCCACACCGGCAGTCAGCTGACCGATCTTTGCAAGTCGATCTGCATGCCGTAGCTGATTTTCTATCTCGGCTTTAATATCGAGTGCTTCCTTTTTCTCGATGGCCAGTGAAAGATGTTGAGCAATGGTTCTCATGAGAGCGTGTTCTTCATCAAGAAAGGGGGTTTTGCTCGTTTTGCGACCATTTTTTGGAGGCAAGTAACTTACCTTAATGTTTCCCCTGTGAATCCTCTGAATAACCAGGTTTTCGGTCAGGGTAGGGCCAGCTAGTGCCATATCCCGACCACCATAGCAATGCTGATCCAAGCGGATAGTGGCCGTAGTGATCGCTGGATATTGAAACGCCGGGGGAATTATAGCTGCAATGGACTCCAGCATTTCCGGCAGAGGTTTGTTTTGTCCCACAATCTTTGCCATGTCATAAAGACAGGTTAGTTCCTTGTTTCTTTCGATCAGTTGATTTCGCTCATTCAAGAGCTGCTTTTGGTGTTTAACACGCGCGGATACATCCTGCCCGATTGCCAATAATCCGATGACATCTCCCGGCACGTCATCCTTAAGTCGCGTGTAGTGCCATTCAATAAAGCGTTCTTCGCCCGTACAGGTAATTATCCTAGTGACAATATTTATACGCGACTTGCCTCTGAGAATGAATCGCCGAAAATATCGCTTTGCCGAGCCCCTTTCTTTCTCAGGCAGAAGCAGTTGAAACCAGTTTTTCTGGATCAACTCTGAATATGAATACCCCGTGGCTGACTCGAAAAATTCGTTAAAACTAATAATTTCCCCATCCTGATCCAAGATGAGGATTATACCTTTAATAAGTTGGATAGCGGGCTGGCATAAATCGGCAATTCTTTGAAACATGTTAGCTTTAACCTTATACATTGATTCATGGAATATTTGTGATGTCGTCAAAAACAAGATTGAGGCTGGGTCGAGATACGTAATGGATCTGCCTACAATTTAATGCCCTTAAAATCCTAACATATCTTGATTAAAAATAATCGGTGCTCTCAATGTCTTGCGATATACATTCCATACATGTAACTCAAACGGACACTCATAGATAAACCCGAATGCTTAACCAGTCATAACATATCGTATTTCCCCACTCCTGTCCAATCCAATGCGGTGGTCTACACTTCTTGCAATAAGATGCTCAAGCATTCCTACAAAATTCTGTACAGCTTACAAATGGAATACACAACTATTTCGGGCTGTTAAATGTCTCCTTTGATAGCAATAGTCGATCGTTTAGGCTGAATTATGTGGGCACAAGATATTGTGGCGAGCCATTCCATAGGATACTCAAAGAGATCATAGATAAACGCAAGCCGGTCGTATCTTTTTCTTGTGAGATCTGAAGGGACAATCTGCTTCATGATATTGATTCCTTAAAATATCCGAACGTTTAAGGCCATACATGACGAAAGATAATAACATAAATCGCTCTCCTTTGTTAAATAAATATCTATGTATGTATACTTATTACCCATGTTGGCTACAGCAATATGGGAGAGGAGGCAGTGAGCTATCCAGGAAGGAGGTTCAAAATGATAAAACATACTAATAAAATCGAGATTTTACATGATCCCGTGTGCGGGATGGAGGTCAATCCCAACGAGACGAACAAAGTGACCAACTTTCAGGGTCTGAGCTACTATTTCTGCTCTGAGTCCTGCCGCAAGGCCTTTGAAACTAGTCCGGAGAATTATCGCAAGGGAAAGAGAAGCAAGCATAAAGGGATTTGGGGACGTTATTTAGACCTATTGAACAAGGTAACGGGAGGAAAACCTCAGCAATGTCACAGAGGCAAAGGCTGCATCGGCAGGTAGGGTGCTTGCATCACATGTTACCTTTCCCACTCCCCCCTTTTGATTGACCAATAAGATGATAATATTTGAAGTCGCTATAGCAGGATGTTTGACTTCTTGGTGTAATTTCAATTATCGGATCTTGTACAAGATATTGTGGTACGTCAGTTGAGTTTGAATGCCTTGATTAAAGCATACAGCATTGAGGGATCGGTTTGATATCAAATGCTTTATGTGGTCTGAGATATAGCAGTAACCACAGGTTCACCCAGATGCTGTATGCGTTAGAGATCACAAGTTGTTTATAAATTACTATTTCTTAAATACAG
>JAUWLP010000061.1 GCA_030613575.1 Desulfobacteraceae bacterium | reverse complement strand
GAGGAGGAAGAGGTGTTTTTGAGTGCTCTGATCGGGTGAAGTGCTTTGACCCGGAATTATCAACCCTTGTGCTTTCCGGTGAGCTTATTATGGCATTTTGGTCAAGGAATCCGGAGCGAAAAACCATCACCACGAAAATGCCTGTACACAACAGAGAGAAAAATAGAATTGTTCTTTTCCGGATTTGAAGGCCACGGCGTTTCATGTCGCCCTTGACGCTCAGCTCGCGGATGGCAGCCATGGCTATCTTTCCGGAGATTATCTGCTGATCAAGAACGAATGCGATCAGCAGTGCCCGGTCACAAACAATATTGATTAATCGAGGAATCCCTCTCGAATAATGATAAATAGACCGATAGGCAGCGCCGGCAAATTGAATTCCTGTTTTGGAGGCGATATTGATACGGTGTTGAATGTATTCTCGAACTTCTTTATGGCTTAAGGGAACAAGCTGACATCTTAAAGTTATCCTCTGGTCCAGTTGCCTGAGTTCATGGGAATCGAGTTTTTCACCCAGTTCGGGTTGACCCACAAGAATAATCTGAAGAAGCTTGTCTCTGGATGTCTCTAAATTTGACAACAATCGCAACTGCTCCAGAACCTCTGTGTTCAAGTTCTGTGCCTCGTCAATGATAAGGATGACATTTTTCCCCTGGGCTTTTTTTGCAATGAGAAAAGAATTCAGTCTGTCGATTAGATCTTTGGTGTTGTCCGCATCCGAGCCGATTCCAAATTCGTCATTGATGGTTTTTAGAAGCTGTATAGAATTCAGGTTTGGATTAAAGATATAAGCAGCTTTTGTGTTGTTATCCAGATTTTCGAGAAACGCCCGGCAGAGTGTAGTCTTGCCGGTTCCCACCTCCCCGGTAATTTCCACAAAACCGTCACCCTGGATCACTGCATAGGTGAGATGGGCAAGAACCTCTTCATGGCTTTTGCTCAAAAAGAGATAGGCAGGGTTAGGAACAAGCTTAAATGGCCTTTCCCTGAAACTAAAAAAGTTTTTGTACATCTGCGCAGGCCTCCCTGGAATCCTCTACATTGCAGATATAAAATGTAATCGTAATATTATTAACAATTTGAGCAAAATGTCAAATTTGACGCATTAGTAAAAAGTCTTTTATGAGCGACTTTGAACCTATCACGGTACCCTGGACTCCATGACCATGAAAACGGATTTCATGCATAATTGTTTGTTCGCCATATGATTGGTTGTTTCGTAAAAAGTCAATAAAACGACTTTATAACTTGAAAAGCGTTTAAATTAAGGCTATTATCATTGGAACTTTTGAAAAGCAAACAATGATTTTTTAATATCAGACCCCGTTAAAAAGTTGATGAACTCGTAAAAAGTCAATATTGCGATGGCAAAGTAAAAAGCTCCAAATTCAAGGCGCGCAAATTCCGAGGAATGAGACACACTTATAGTACGTCGCAGTGACGAGGAATGCAGCGCAACGCAGAAGTTGGACTTTTTACGAAGCCATCAAAGTTAAGTGGTTGACGATGTCTATATAGGGTCATAAGTTACTAACATGCCGGTATATGAATATACAGCCTTGGATATAAAGGGGAAGACAGTCTCAGGGATAATTAATGCTGAAAGCCCCGGTACAGCCCGTCAGAAGTTGCGTGCATCCAGAACCTTTCCTGTCTCCATTAAAGAAGTACGTGATACTGCCGCAATAAAAGCACCTTCGTCTGTTTCAATTATACGCTATTTTTCACGTGTCAGACCGCATGAAGTTTCAATGATGACAAGACAACTGGCAACTTTAGTAGGAGCCGGATTCCCACTTGTATCGGCTTTAGATACCTTAATACCACAAACCAGATCTCAAGTATTCAAAAAAACATTGGCAAAGATCAAGGATTCAATCGTGGAAGGAAACAGCTTTGCCCGATCTTTATCTTTGTATCCGGGAACTTTTTCTTCGCTATATGTGAACATGGTCAGGGCCGGTGAAACTTCCGGGGCGCTCGAGATCGTTTTAGAACGGCTTGCCGATATTACCGAAAAACAACAGGCCTTAAAACATCGCATTAGATCAGCTCTGGCTTATCCGGTTTTAATGTCCCTTATCGGAGCACTTGTTCTATTTCTTCTTTTGACATTTATTGTTCCCAGTATAACTTCAATTTTTGCAGACATGAATCAGACCCTTCCTGCCCCGACGCTTTTTCTTATCAGTATGAGTAATTTTTTCAAAATATACTGGTGGATCATATTTATCGTGATCGGATTGATGCTGTTAATCTTGCGCATGATAAAAAAGACTGTGAAAGGTCATTATTTTTTTGATAAAATTAAACTCCTTTTGCCCGGTTTTGGAATTTTAACCAAAAAACTGGCTGTAGCTCGCTTTGCCAGGACCCTGGGTTCGCTTCTTGAAAATGGGGTTTCCATGTTGCCTGCACTTGAAATCGTAAAGAATATAGTAGAAAACGTGTTAATTGCCGATATAATTGAAGAAGCTTCACAAGAGGTCGGAAAAGGACAGGGACTGGGTTCGGCTTTAGCGGAAAGTAAAATATTCCCCGATCTTTCCATCCAGATGATTCAGGTTGGAGAACAAAGCGGAGAATTGGAAGCCATGTTGAATAAAATTGCAGATGTATTTGAAAATGAGGTGGAAACGAGCGTGATGAGCATGACATCACTCCTTGAACCCGTTATGATATTAATTATGGGCATTATTGTCGGTTTCATTGTCCTTTCCATATGCTTACCGATTTTTGAAATGAACCAGCTTGTCAGGTAACAGCGAGTACGGATGGAGAAAAAATGAAGAATAAGATTTTTTTTAAACAATTAGACTATCGTGGATTTACGCTTATTGAATTAATGGTTGTCATCGTAATTTTGGGGATACTTGCCGGGCTTATCGTACCCAGGATAATGGGACGGCCTGAGGAGGCAAAGCAGCTTAAGGCAAAGATGCAGATCGAGAGCCTGGAGACGGCCCTGAAATTATATAAACTCGATAGCGGCATGTATCCGGATACCGAACAGGGTCTGCAGGCACTTATTGAGCAGCCCGAGACCGGGATAGTCCCGAAGAATTGGCGCAAGCAGGGTTATCTTGAAAAAGGGAGGCTTCCGAAAGATCCCTGGGGGAATGAGTTTGTCTATCTTTCCCCGGGTGTGCACGGCGATTATGACATTATTTCATATGGTGCGGACGGAGTCCCGGACGGAGAAGACAAGAACAAGGATATTAACAGCTGGGAAATCGAATAGTTTCCATCCGGAAATGCTTTTTTCCAATATCCGCCTAAACTACCTATATTCTCACCAATAGACCATGACACTTAACTTCAGGCAAAACAACGGGTTCACTCTTATCGAGCTCATAGTGGTTATTTCTCTGATCAGCCTTATGCTTTTTTTTGCCATTCCACGATTTCAGGTTGATGTTCTGTCAGACAATACCAAAAAAGTTTCACGATGGATTATGCTGAAAGTACATGCTTTAAAAGAAAAGGCGGTTCATGAACAAAAACTTTACGTTTTGCACCTAAGTTTGGATTCAAACAAGCTGTGGGTAACCAGCGATATTATGTCACAGGAAGAGCTTCAAACCGCGGAGCTGAATGGCTACGAACTGCCGGAAGATATAAAACTGCTTGATGTTGAATATCCGGATGAAGAAAAAATATCAGCTGGTCGGGCTGATATTTATTTTTATAAAAAGGGATACTCAGATAAGGCAATTATCCATATCTCAAATAACGATAATGAACTACTCTCTTTTCTTATCGAACCTTTTCTATCTCGTGTCCGTTTATATAATAAATATATAGAATTTGAAGATTGAAAAGAGAGTAAACAGAGGACAGGGAACAGAGGGCAGGATGCAGAAAACAGCAACCAGCAATCAACAACCAGCAACTCGGAATCTGCAACCGGATTCCGGTTTTACGCTCCTTGAAATCATGGTCGCCCTTTCCATAATCGCCATTGTTCTGGTTAGTGTATATAAAATGCAGGCTCAAACCATTTCCATGAACTATGCTGCAAGGTTTTATGCAACCGCGCCCCTGCTGGCCCAATTAAAAACAGCTGAACTTGAAACAGAAAACCTGGAGGAACAGGCAGATGATTCGGGAGATTTCGGGGATGAATTTCCAGGTTACAGATGGAATGTTGTTATAGATGATATTGAGTCGGAAACACTTGGAAGGATTGGTGAAAATCTAAAACAAATCGATATTAACGTATCTTTTAACAACGATGAATTTACATATAACCTGAGAACTTACAGATTTGTGCATGAGTAATGGATTAAGGAATGTATAAAAAAGTGGAAAATAGTAGCAGTAATTCATTAACAAACATCCAGCAACCAGCAACCAGCAACCGGCATCCAGCAACTAGCAAACAGCAACCAGATAGCGGCTTCACTCTGATAGAGATTTTGATTGCGATTTTTATTTTTGCTATCATTGTTACAACAATATTTGGTTCATATAATTCAGTATTTAGTAGTGCCGAAGCTATTAATCAGGGCGTTAAATCTTATGAAATGGCAAGAAACTGTCTAAACCGGATGATTTTTGACCTTGAGTCGATCCATCTATCTTTGCCTCCCCAATATTCTCCTCCGGATTTTAACGGCCCGCCGGATCCTTATCGAATCGTCGGAGACACTAATAATGTTCAAAGTATCGCCTTTCCGAAACTCAGGTTTACTTCAACGGCACATGTATCCTTCGGGGGAAAAGCAGAAAGCGGCATAGCAGAGATAGTCTACTATGTTCAAGCCACAGACGATGTCAATTACTTGCTGAGACGTGCGGACAACCTGTACCCTTATCAACCTTTTGAAGAAAATGCGAATGACCCTGTATTGTGCGAAAACGTTAAATCGCTGACATTCAAATATTATGACCGGGAAGGAACAGAATGCGATTTATGGGACTCCGACGCGGAGGATTTCGGATATGCAACCCCTGGGGCAATCAGCATAAAACTCGAGTTGACCAGTGGTACTGATTCCCTATGGTTTAAAACCATGGTAACGCTGCCGGTCTATCGAAAGAAAAAAGAATGAAAAAAGAGACTTATGCCTGATAAAATTTTGGGAAACAACCGGGGTATAGCCCTTCTTGTTACATTGACGATTGTCACGGTGTTGATTGCAGTTGCGCTTGAAATGAACAGAAAGACGCGTTCAGTAGTTTTTTCCGCCGCTGCAAGCCGGGATCGTATTACCCTCTCACATATGGCGTCCTCAGGCATAGATATAGCAAAAGCCATGCTGATAACGGATAAAAACAATTCAAATCACGATTCGCTCCAGGAAGAATGGGCCGATTCCAAGAAAATCAGCGAACTCCTCCAGGATATCCCCTTTGAAGATGGGACCATCAAGTTGACCATAACTGACGAGCTCGGAAAAATTCAGATTAACAGCCTTGTTACATATCCCGAAGGCCATGCCTTTAATGAATCCCAGAGGGATATGTGGCATCGATTTTTAACTCTTTTAATTTCTCAAAATGAATCGCTCGAAGACCTCGAACCGGACATGATCATTAACTCAGTGAAAGACTGGATAGACTCCGGTGATGACGAGGCGATCACTGGACTAAATGGGGCGGAATCAGACTATTACCAGGAGCTTGATCCCCCCTATGCCTGCCGAAACGCCCCGTTTATTCACATTGGCGAACTTGCTCTTATAAGAGGGATTACAACGGAATACTTGCAGCTTGCCGGGGGGGTATCGGGGATTTCCCGCTACATGACGGTCTTTGGTATGACCGAAACGAACAACAAAAAATTTACCTATAAAGGAAAAATAAATATCAACACCGCAGATCTTCCGGTAATTACTGCCATTCTCCCTTCAGGGGACCCGGAGCTTGCACAGGCAATATACGACTATCGCCTGGAAACTTCTGACTCTGAATACATCCATGACCTTTCCAGTATCACCTGGTATAAAAAAGTCCCGGGTTTGAACGATGTTGAAATCGATTCCAATATTATTACAACCGCCAGTGATTTTTTTCGAATCGAGTCGCTCGCAACATTAAATGAAATGAAAATGAAAATAACAGCAATTGTAGAAAGGGAAAATAACAAAAAAACAGGGAAATGGGAATGCAGGGTCTTGAGTTGGGAAACAGAATAAAAGGAAGAGCCAAAGCTTGACAAAACGATCATAACATACTATAATTACAATTATTTCAAATTAGGAAAACCAATGAGAAGAAAAATCCTGGGCCTTGATATTCGACATGATGCCGTATCGGCTGTTCTATTAAAAAGTGGTATCAAGGGAACAGACATAGAAGCCCATGTACATGTCCCTATATCAAACCAGATATATATGGAAACGGTTTTAGCGGCTTCCCTGGAAACTATTGTGGAAAAGATCGATATTTCCGGTTCTGTATGTGTGGCGTCCTTTCCCGCTAACGAAATATCTTACAGAAACATTCAAGTGCCGTTCAAAGGACGGAAAAAAATTAAAAAAATCCTTCCCTATGAACTCGAGCCTACGGTTCCGTTTCCCATAGATGACCTGATAATAGATTTTTATACTCTAGAGCTGCCTGATATTGCCAATCGTTACAACCTAATTGCAGCGGCTGTAGAAAAATCGAGACTTCAGGCATATTTAGAAACACTTGCCTCGTTTAATATTGAGCCTGAGATTGTTACCGTTGGCGGTTATTCTGCAGCGCTATGTGCGGCCAATCTTGTAAATATTAATGAGAAATGGCTGTTCATCGATATAGACAATAACAAAAGCACCCTGTTTGCTATTTTATCCAGGAGCGTTTGCCTGATACGTTCTTTCCCAATACGTTCAGATGCTCGTTCATTTGAGACGGAATCACTTTGCACCAACATACGGCACACCCTTTCTGCATTGGAAGAGATTATCGGTTTGGATTTTAAACCAGAGGGTGCATTTGTCACCGGATGCGGACTTGATAATTCCGGCTTTGATCAGGATATGGAAGCGAGCCTTGGATTTCCTGTCAAACGGACGGATTTTATACGCGATACAGAATTTATAAAAGAGCATGCCGATTCGCAGTTATGGAATCCCCATCAGATGGACAACCCCTTTTCACTTGCGCTTATGGAAATTGAAAGGACCAATGGTTTGAATTTCCGAAAAGGTCCTTTTGCCGCAAAAAAATTCTGGGAGGAACACAAAAAAAATTTGATTAAAACCGGCATTCTTGCCGGCGTGGTTCTTGCGTTAGCATTTTTCAACGTGCTTCTTGATTCCTATTTTATGGGGAAAAAACTGACCGTCCTGAACAATCAGATAACCGGTGTCTTCACTTCAACATTTCCTGATGTCAAAAAAGTAGTTGATCCGCTTCACCAGATGCGGATAAAAATACAAGAAGCGAGAAAAAACGTTTTATTGCCGGGAGTAACCGACAAAAACATACGAGCCATCGATATTCTAAATAATATCAGTAAGCTTATATCAAAGAACATAGATGTTAACTTTACAAGACTTATGATAGGGGCGGAAAGTGCAGTGATTTCCGGTGATACAGACACGTTCAATTCTGTGGACGGCATCAAAAACGGTCTGGAAAAATCGGATCTTTTTAAAAAAATCATTATTAGTTCCGCCAACATCAATAAATCCGACAACCGGGTGCGTTTTAAGATAAAAATAAATTTGTAACCGCACACCCGTTAAAAACCGGATTATCTGAATGCGACCTTTTTAAAAGGGCTAACTTGTGCCCATCCATAAATCTATATTGGGCACAAATTAAGTTTCCAATGCAGAAATTAGCAATTTTTCGCAAGGTCAAGGGAATCAAGGAATTACGCGGAGGCGTACAAGTGGTACGCCGCACAAGTAATTCAGAAGATTGACGCAGAGATTGCGGAAAAGGGCAATTTCTGGATGGAAACTAACTTGATACAACCGAACATCAACTAACAGCGGATGATTTAAATGGCAAAAAAACTGGCCAGACGTGAAAAATACTCACTTTATGCACTATCGGGTGTTATCTGCCTGTTTGTCGTATTTCAATTTTTAGTATTTCCATCTCTGGACAAAAGGGAGCGCCTTAAAAGAACCCTCCAGGCCAAAACAGACGTGCTGGAAAAGATGACAGCCCTTCAATCAGAGTACAATACCATTAAAAAGAGGACTGAATTATCAAAATCGCGTTTTGCAAAAAGGGACACCGGTTTTACCCTATTTTCTTTCCTGGACAAACTTACAGGAAAAGCGGGAATAAAAAACCACGTAACATATATGAAGCCTTCGACATCGGTTCAGAAAAACAGTCCCTTTAAAATCTCTCAGGTGGAAATGAAGCTACAGGGCTTAACATTGCAACAGTTGACTTCTTACCTTCATATGGTTGAAACATCAAAAAACATGGTAAATATAAAAAGGCTCTCTATTTCAAAAACAGGTAAACAAGAGGGTTTTATCGACGCGGTTCTACAGGTTGAAACGGCTGAAAAATAATTATGCATAATTCCAGAAAATGGCTGCCGTATTCCCTATTTATCTTAGTGGTAACAACATTTTTCATTTATTTTCTGTTCCCGTCTGATAAAATAAAAAGTTGCATAACGGTTCATTTTAACAAGACCTATCCCGGCATAAATATTGCGATTGATCATGTAAAGCCTGCTTTTCCCCCGGGTTTGAGGTTATACAATGTAAATTTTTATCACACGCATGACCCGTTATTCAGAATGGAACAGATAAAGATAACCCCCGGGCTGTTATCGCTTTTTCGTTCAAAGATCAATTTTTTTTTCAAAGGCAGCGCATATACCGGTATTTTAGAAGGCAAGGGAGAATTTACTAAAAACGGGCCGGAGGTTATGATTGACGGAAAACTATCCGGCATCCGGATAAAAAAAATATCCGCCATAAAAGATTTTATCGGCCGTAATATATCAGGGGTGCTTGACGGAAACTTCACATATCGGAACAAAAAGGAATCCGGAGATAATCTAAAAGCCGAACTTATCATTTCAAACGGTCAATTAGAACTGTTAACGCCACTATTCCAAATGGAGAACCTCCCTTTCAAAAAGATTACAGCCGAGC
Organism: Desulfobacteraceae bacterium; assembly: GCA_030613575.1. Taxonomy (GTDB): domain Bacteria; phylum Desulfobacterota; class Desulfobacteria; order Desulfobacterales; family UBA11574; genus S5133MH16. The sequence continues at coordinate 5,070 of JAUWLP010000061.1, read as the reverse complement.
TGGCCATGAAAAATATGAGCCTTCAAATCAAAAAATGTATAATACATGGGGATCAAATTGACGGCAGCATTTCAGGATCCGTCACTTTGAAAAACACTCCAGGGCAAAGTTATTTAAAACTTTCAGGAAGGATTAAGCCTCACCCGTTATTCATTGAAAAGCTGGGAAATGATCTTCCGACAAATCTGTTGCCGAAAAAAATATTTGGTAAAAACGGCATCCGTATAAGGATTTACGGCACCTTAGACAATCCCCGTTTCTTTTTGAACTAACTGAAAATTTGACGGCTACTATTTTGATTATGAAAAGATACTTTACTGCACTAAATATTTTATTCATGGCGGTTGCTGTTTATTTCAGCGTAAAAGCGTTTTATAAGGTTGCAACAGCGAACCTTAATAATGCTCCTTCCCGCGAGGTTACAACCCGACATGTAATTTCCCCCGAAGATGCAACCTTCCACCCAATGTCTTATTACCGGGCAATAACAGAGCGCAATCTTTTCAATTCAAAAAAAGGAGCCGGTCAACATACCGAAAGGCTCGATATTGAAACCCTTGAACCCACAGGTCTCAAGCTAAAACTGCTGGGAACCGTCTCGGGCAATAACAAAAAAGCCTATGCCGTCATAGAAAACACTGTGCAAAAGCACCAGGATCTATACAGGATCGGGGATTCCATCCAAAACGCAACACTTAAGATGATTTTAAGAGAAAAAGTAGTATTACATGTCAACGGCAAAGACGAAATACTAGGAATTGAGAAGGTCCACGGCAGTCAGAAAACAAGCATTTATTCAAAAAGAGCAAGAAGAGCAACTTCACATAACATAACCTTAAAACGTTCCCGGATAGAATCAGCGGTTAAAAACGTAAACAATCTCATGAAACAGGTAAGAATACGACCCCATTTTAAAAACGGAAAACCTGACGGTCTTCGTTTAACAGGAATCAGGCCAAATTCTATCTTCTATAATATGGGATTAAAAAGCGGGGATATCATCACCGGCGTTAATAATAATAATATCGAATCCGTAGACGACGTCCTTAAATTCTATCAAAGCTTGCAGTCATCTTCCAGCGTGCAGCTTCAGATAAAACGAAGAGGCCGGCCCAAAACAATTAATTATAATATTGAATAAATTATAAATGTATGATAATATAATACTTTTAGATTTAACAACAAATATCTTATCGTAAAAAGTAAAATTTGGAAACCATCAGCGAAAAATCGGGTTATGCACTAAAACATTAAAAAATAAACTAAGCGGTAATAAATGAAATCATACAGTAACATTTCAAAAGCTATCCGACATCTATTTGTATTGCTTATTCTGATGCTGACCTTGCACCTGTCCATGGATGCGATCGCTCAAGTTTCCGGGAAAACCGGAAAAACGTCAAAAGGCAATCAGGCTTCCAGGGTAAACAGGGATTCGGAACGATTCATTTCCATAGATTTCAACGATGTGGATCTTTCTGTTTTTATTAAATTTATCAGTGAATTGACCTCAAAGAATTTTGTTGTGGATCAACGGGTAAAAGGAAAAGTAACTATAATTTCACCCAGCAAAATTTCTGTCAAAGAAGCTTACAAAGTTTTTGAATCTGTTCTGGAAGTCCACGGATATACCACGGTAGAAGCCGGACAAGTGATTAAAATCGTTCCATCTCCTGATGCACGATCAAAAAATATTGAAACCCGTCTAAAAGAAGAGGCCGCTTCACCGGCGGACAGGGTTGTCACTCAACTGATACCCTTGAAATTCGCAAATCCCATTGAAATAAAAAAACTTTTTGCGCCATTGATCTCCAAAAGCAGCGTGATCCTGGCCTATCCCCCGACGAACATACTGATTGTAACGGACGTATATTCAAACATAAAACGGCTACTTCGAATCCTGAAAGCAATTGATGTAACCGGTATGGGACAGGAACTCTCTGTGATTCCTTTGGAATATGCTGATACTACAAAATTTGTAAAAATTCTGGATTCTGTTTTTAAGGTAAAAAGAGGATCCAAAGCACAAGATTCAACCACAGCAGTCAAATTCGTGGCCGATGAACGAACTAATACTATTATCGTTTTGGCCAGCGAGGTTGATTCCCTGCGGATTAAAAAACTTATTAATATGCTGGACAGGGAAACTCCTCGGGGAAAAGAGAAGATCCGTGTCTATTATCTTGAAAATGCCAATGCCGAGGACCTGGCCAAGGTTCTCCAGGAACTGCCAACAAAAAAGGGGGGATCACCTAAAGGGAGAAAAACCCCGTTTGTTTCGGAAACAACCAAAATAACCGCAGATAAAGCAACCAACAGTCTGATTATCATGGCAGGCAAGGAGGATTACCTGGTCCTGGAAGAGATAATTAAAAAACTGGATGTACCCAGGTCCATGGTCTATATCGAGAGCCTTATCATGGAAGTTAATGTGGAAAAGGACTTTAATCTCGGGGTTGAATGGATAGCAGGAGGTAAAACCTCAATAGACGACAAAGAAACGGCCTTTGGCGGTGCATTTAGTTCAAAAGGCGGTGTTTTGCAATCTCCTCTAACATCGCCTCAGGAAGGTTTTTCCCTGGGTATATTCAGCGAAGCGGTTACCATTGCCGGTATTACCTTTCCCAACCTTGGCGCAGTTGTACGGGCTTTTAAAAAGGACAAAGATGTTCATATACTTTCGACCCCCCAGATCCTGACCACAGACAATGAAGAGGCAACCATCACGGTTGGGAAAAATGTCCCTTATCAAACCAGAGCAGGCACTTCCGACGCAGATGTAGATTACAGTTACTATGAATATAAAGACGTTGGCATAACGTTAAAGATTACCCCTCAAATCAGCAAGGATCGGCTGGTGCGACTCAATATCTCTCTGGAATCAACTAAACTGGACGAACTGGCAAGCACTTCAAATGAACGCCCCACAACCTTAAAGCGCACCATCGAAACCACTGTTATTATAGAAGATAGTAATACTGTTGTAATCGGCGGGTTGATTGACGACAGCTTTTCTAAAACAGAATATAAAGTCCCCTGTCTAGGAGATATCCCCTTACTCAGCTTCCTGTTCAAGTCAACGTCCAAGGCTAGAGATAAAACCAACCTGTTCGTGTTTCTCACACCCCACGTAATAGAAAGCCCTGCTGAAGCAGAAGAAGTTTATCAAAAAAAGAAAGATCAAATAGACCAGATTCAAGAAGGCAATATCAAAATGTACGATAAAAATTCGCCTTAGAGAGACCTTTAAAATCAAGCAAAACCGTGAAACAGCATGCAAAAACATCTTACACAGATACTCGAGGAAACCTTTGGCGTTTCGGAGGAAGATTTAAACGAAGCCCAAAAGAAAAAAACTGAAAAAGGGGGCCATCTCGGGGAAATACTGGTTGCAAAAAAAATTATTACCAAAAAACAACTCCTTGAAGCGTTGAGCATCCAATACGGTATCCCTTTTTGGCCTGATCTCCCCCTTGAAAGTTTCAAAACAGATTTTATAAACCATGTTCCGATTCAATTTCTGAAAAAATACGTCATGATTCCTTTGATAAGCGACACCATGGAATCGGGTGTTGACCATAGCCTGCCTCAACTCGAATCGGAGAATGCGACAGAAACCCTTCCCGATCCAGGTGCGGTCATCGCCATAAATGATCCTGCCTGCATCCAGCCCCTTGATGACCTGATCAGGATTCTCGGGCCCTATGATTTTAAACTGGTCCTTTCAACAAAGGATGCGATTCTTTTTGCTATAAATATATCTTATGACCTTAGCAAAGACTCCGCTGAACAGCTTGTCCAGGACATGGAAGAGGACAGCAGTGCCATCATAAGTGAAATTGAAGAAAAAGCGGATCTTCTGGATGACATCAGTGACGCACCGATCATAAAGCTTGCGAACCATATTATTTCCCAATCCGTGAAAGCACGCGCAAGCGATATCCATATGGAACCTTACCAGGACAGTTTCAAAGTGCGCTATCGTGTGGATGGTATTCTTTACGACCTCCTCTCCCCCCCCAAATGGGTCCAGCCCGCTCTTATCTCCAGAATCAAAGTCATGGCAAAGATGAACATTGCGGAAAAACGTCTTCCCCAGGACGGTCGTTTGGACGTCAAAATAGGCAATCAGGAGATTGATGTACGGGTTTCCACCATTCCGACTTCTTTTGGGGAACGTTTGGTACTCAGGCTTCTTGACAAAACAGCTTCTTTGATTTCACTTTCGGATCTGGGCCTTGCTTCCGACAAACTTGATCATATTGGGAACCTTGTCAGATCCCCGAATGGTATCATACTTGTTACCGGCCCCACCGGCAGCGGCAAGACAACTACACTCTATGCAATCTTATCATCCATCAATATACCCGACATAAATATTATTACCATTGAAGACCCGATTGAATACCAGATCAAAGGGATCAGCCAGATACAGGTTAATCCAAAAATAAACTTAACCTTTGCCAGCGGCCTGAGATCCATTGTCAGGCAGGACCCGGACGTTATTCTGGTCGGCGAAATACGGGATCAGGAAACAGCGGCAATAGCGGTTCAGTCGGCACTGACAGGACATCTTGTTTTTTCCACACTTCATACAAACGATTCTGCAAGCGCCATTACACGCCTTGTTGATATCGGCGTTGAACCTTTTTTAATTTCATCATCGGTCTTAGCTGTGGTTGCCCAGAGACTGATTCGTGTCCTTTGCAGGGATTGCAAACAACCTTATACACCCGATAATTCGACTATGGAAAGCATAGGAATTACACCGGATCAATTCCAGGAGACCACCATCTACAGGGCGGATGGATGTGAAAACTGTTTTCATACGGGATACAAGGGACGTACCGGAATTTTTGAAATAATGCTTATGGACTCCAGTTTAAAAAGCCTGATACTTACAATCTATGATTCGAGCCAGATAAAGGATGCGGCGTTGAATCTGAATATGGTTACCTTGCGTCAGGATGGCATCCAAAAAGTGTTAAGCGGCATTTCTACAATAGAAGAGGTCATACGGGTTACACAACAGTAAACAATGATTAAAAAACCACGTATTATCATCTTTTT
>JAUWLP010000011.1 GCA_030613575.1 Desulfobacteraceae bacterium | reverse complement strand
TGATCAGGAAGGGGCGAACGCTGGTTCCGGTTGAAATCAAATCGGCAGTAACTTTTACACCCGACTTTCTCAAAGGTATCGAGCGCTTCAGAAAAATCACCGGTAACCGCTGTTCAAAAGGATACGTTTTATACAATGGCCATGAGCAATATACGCTCAAAGAAACGCGGATCTTCAATCCTATTGTGCACGGAGGACTGGAAGCGCGCCAAACTTGAAGGAAGGGGAAAAGGGATCTGCTTTTGACCCTTATTGATATTGTTCTGCTTTTTACATGTATGTTTTTAGTTTTTCAGTTATATTTTTAAGCCTCGAAACTCTCTGGTGACAAGACAAAATCAACGTTTTACTCTTCTTTTTTACCATCAAGGGTCAAAAACATAGACTTGACCCCATTTCCATTACCCCATTTCCATGATTTTTTGTAGTTTGCTGAACCATCTCTGACCATTTGGCGGGCAGAAGCTCAAACCCTTTATCAATAGCTGTTCCCAACGCATCAGTGATTCTTACAGCCAGCCCCGGGTTTTCTAAAAGTTCTTTTGCATATTTCAGATCCTCCAATTCGTTTTGTGACATGGGCATTTTGATTCGTATCCCTTCGGGCTTAACTCTATCGGTGAACGCCGATTGTTCCACTCTTTAACGGGCTGTTGCCCAAATCCAATTATCAGACAAAATTGCATATAACTCATCAAAAGAGAGAATTCGGTTGTAATAATTTCAATAGGATATACATTGGCAAAATATTGAAAACTCATCAAGAGTGTAAAAAATCGATTTGGGCAACATTCCGTTAATGGGTGACACCATTTCGCACTTATCAATGGTCACTTATTTTCAATTTTGGATTCTTCTTTGTTCGTTTCTTTTTTAAATATAACCTTGCTCCAGCGCTCAAGGCTACTATCATCATTAGATGGAACAGGTTGAATATTTTGAAGATAGTTTTTCACCTCGTTCAGTGGTATAGGCAAAAATACCTTTACGAAGGGTATGATTGCGCTGTCGCGAGATTTTGTCTTGAGAGGGGGTAATCCATTATCTGAAAGGTAGGCGTTAAGGTCCCTCAGGGTTGGCAAAAAAGTTTTTGCAATTAGTCCATCATAAAGATGAACAAGAATTTCACCTTTCTCAGGATGATAATCCTTAATCTCGATTAATGAATCGCGAAAAGTCTTTCCAGAACTTTTCGCCTTAGTCTTTTTCATACGTGGTTTTGTGGTACGAGAGGCTTTGGCACTTTCAGAAAGAATATTCGTCAAATCCTTAGCGAATTCGGGTTTCGAAATATTGTCAGCCAGAATTTCAAAAGTATCTGTGCCATACTTTTTCAGCAACTTCGCAATGTCTACCAAAAGGTCTAAATGATTTTTAGCGTTCATAGATTCACCCTTTCTGCAAATTCCTCTGCAAACTTCCTAAAGCGGATTGCTTGGTCAGTACGAGAATATGATGTTCTAAATATCGGCTTTCCCTCACGAGCACCCTTAGGATATGATCTAGAATATTTTATCTCAGCAGAAAAAACATACCAACCATTCTTTTTAGCCAATTTCTTGACCTCTTCTCTTGACCGTATTTCTTCTGGGGAATAGTCACTTATTGCATTAAATACGATTCCAGCAAGCTTAAGATCGTGATCGTCATATTGGGCTCTGAAGTCTTCCATAGAATTAACTAACAATGGAAGACCTATCGTTGATAAAAATTCTGGTCTTACCGGAACCAATAAATAGTTACTTGCCAGATAGGCAGCTTCTGTTAAAATAGATTCAGTCGGAGCACAGTCGATTAAGATTAAGTCATAATCATTTTTCACCTTTTGCAATGCTTTCTCCAATAGTCTTGCTTTTTGTCCTGGATTTTTAAGTGATAGGGCCATCTCAAGGCGAGAGGGTATAAGGTCAATTTCTCCACCTCCACGAATAGAAGCAACCTTGAGGATAGTATCGTAAGTATCTACAATAGTGCTACGTCCGGCGGGTGTTACAGTAAACTGTTCAAAAATATCCCAAATCGTTGGATTATCATCTTCCAATATTTTTTCGTACCGATCCACCCCGAAAAGATATTGACTCGCATTGAATTGTGGGTCAAGATCAACAACCAATATTTTCATCAGCCAGTTATAATAAGCAGCGAAATGCCAAGCCAAATTCACAGTGATGGTAGATTTTCCAACACCACCCTTCATATTTATTAATGACACTATTGTTGCCATACAAAAAGTCTCCTGTTAGTTTTTTATCCTCTGTTTAAACATTGTTTATGGTGGCATCTTTTCTGGTTTAACTTAAATTAATACTTCTTTTAATGTCAACTTGAGTATCCCTTGGCGATAAATATGCCCGACTTATTGTATTCTCAGAAAAATTATTGTACAGAACTAACCTACAAATTTCAAATTAATGAACTTCCAGAAAGCCAGCAAAACGAGCATGCCTTCTAAAAGTTATTCTGATTGCGCTTCGGATTCTAGATGGGTTTGTATTATTAGTGTTAAATGCCTTAAGCTCTAAAATTACCTTACTCTTTGAGTGCACAGGTCGATCAACAAAAACATCGGCCCTTACCTGTGAGCTTGGAGATGTGATTGACACCTCATGTCTTGCATTCATCCCAAGTTCTCGAAAAATTCTTGCAATTCGCTTTCCCAGCTTAGTTGGTTCAGTGGTAACATTTTCATACCACTCTTTGGCGTTCCTCGAACGGTTCGATTCGAGCACACGTAAAGCAGTGAACCTATCTGGATTCCAAGACTCATTAATGATTGAAAATAAATGGGTCCTGCTAAATATTTCCAAATAAGAATTTTGAAGGGTAAATGCATCGTTATCCAGTTCGAGACACAATGGATGGAGGTCTGCCGCCGCAATCGGAATTAGGCGCATATCAAAGTAAAGCCTAGCTCGATTAAAAGCTTTGAATGGTAATCTCGCGCGATCATCCCTGCTAAGCTCTCTATACCACTTGTCCCAGTCAAGCCTATAGCCGTTTTGAGCGTCCGTAAACGACGATATTAATGTTACTCGGTGAGCGTCTGTACAAGGCCATAGCATAATAACCAGATATTCAGAAAGATCTTGGAGGTTTTCATCAAACTCTGCAATTTGGGGGGCCAGATTTTCAATTGTTGTACCCAAAGTATCGGAATCGATTACTGTTCTACCCAGGTCTTCTGCTATAATCCCATAGTTAGCCAGAGGTTTATCTGAGTTATGAAACCGAAAAGTCTCTTCAATAATATCAGGCCAGTCTTCTTTTGGTGGCCCTTGAAGCTCAAAGTCAGGTTCGACGAGAATTCGACTGTTTCTCCGAGTCGCGACTATGAGTAAATCCCGGAACTCCCGACTCGTAGTCAACCATAGAAATAGTGTTGGAAGGTTGCGAAATGGCCCTCGATCTAAAAGACTTAGGGCCTCTACAAATTGCGATGGTAATTCCGTCCTTTGCACAACTTGTTCTTCATATTGGTCGACAACAGTGATAAGGAGGTTCGGTGAGCCGAGTCGTTCATGTTCAAAGGAAATTAACTTTTCAATAGACCGATGATTTTGAACAGCTTCACGAGGCAATTTTATGACCTTGCATTCAGGAAGATGTGTGCTCAATTCAAGTGTGGCACAACTTTTACCACATCCACTTTGGCCATATATAGGAAGAAATCGTATGCCTCCGCTCACTTTGATGCCTGCATAAGCTTTTTTGACTACATCCAGCAGGATTGAATTCGGACGTAGGCGGCCTCTGAAAGTTTCATCAAGGTCTTCGTATCTAGACGGCAAACGGGGCATATTTTTTCCTACTGTCTCCCACTATCAAATTATCTATAAATTCATAGCCAGATATTCACTGAAAGTCAACATAGTCAAAGTCTTCTTAACCTAAACATTTTAACAAGTAACTATTAGAAATGCAACTTTGCATTCGAAGTTATTATCCCATCCCCATAGCCAAAATTGCTGCTTTGGTTGGAGAGTCGTAAAACTGCCATTGAATTGCTGTGAGGATTGCATCTGGTATATCGGCAATGTCTCGTTTGTTTTCGCTTGGGATGAGGATGTGTTTGGCACCGGATTCTACTGCAAATTGCATCAGTTCGGGCAAGGCATTCACTTTTAGCAGCATACCTTGGATGCTCATCTCGCCGAGAATTACTGTCTGATCTTGCACCGATTTGCCCAAGATGGCCGAGACCATAGAAATAAAAAAAGCAACAGCAGTCTCGGAACCTTCTTTGGCCTGATTGAGATTAATAGCCTGGATGTTGAAATCTGCCAAAAACAGAATGCGCTTTTTCGATTTCCACAACCGCCAAATTATTTGGAATGCCGTGTAGGTCTTGCCGGTCCCTGTTGCCATTACCAGCAAAATGCGATCTTCCCCTTTAGAGATTGCCTCTATTGTCCGGTTGATTGCAATTTGCTGATAATACCTGGGAATCTTACCGCTTCCATCATCATGATATTCCTGACTAATAACAGCGTTGACTTTATCATCAATGCCTTTGTATGTCCGATACCTTTGCCACATTTCGCCAGGAGATGGGAATTTGTCTAAGGGCATTTCATTTTCAATCTTACCTGTTGATTTTGTCCTATCATGTTCAAGAAAAGCATCGCCATTTGAGCTATACACGAAAGGGACATCGAGCATTGCCCCATATTCAAGAGCCTGTTGCATCCCGGCTCCAACTGTATGGTTATTATCCTTGGCTTCTATAACTGCAATGGGGATTTTGGGTTTGTAGTAGAGGATATAATCAGCACGTTTCGCTTTTCCACGGCTGATCAGTTTACCCCTAACAATTACCTTGCCTTTGGTGAATGTCACCTCCTCACGAATCTGAGCAAGCAGGTCCCAGCCGCCCTCAACAATGGCAGGGGTGATGAACTTGGAACGAATGTCCTGTTCTGACATCTGCTTCTTATTCATGAAAGGATGCCTTAAATATGTAATAAATGGAATGGCTTTTCGTAGTTTTACACTGATATATACGAATTCAGGAAAGATTTCAAGGGGTCAGAATGGGGTTGTCTTGACGCCAATTCTGACAAGGTTATGGGGCGCTAAGAATCACTGATCCCAAACTCCCGAATCAGAAAGTCCACGGTCTTCTGGTCCCTGAGTTTGCATACAATATTTTGATTTGCAAAAAGGCCTTTGAAATATTTATACTCATCCATCGGAAATGTCTTTATCCAGTTAACTCCAACAGCCCACTCTGCCATTGCTTGATCGTCCAGATTCTCTGTTGCTTTAGGAGCCTTTAATGGCAATTCGATCAATGGCTTTCCTTCTCTGTCAACAATAAAGTCTTTGACCATAACAGCCTTTTTCGTTACCTCACCGAATCCCACATAGCCATGACCTTTTTGATAGGCAAAAATTTTATCACCAACATCCAATTTTTTTAGACGATCTGAGTACCATTTGCCGTGTCCAGCACCAATATACCCATACTGCCGATTATCCTCCCAATCCCTGCCTGAACCATGCCCAACATTAACAAACCAATATCCAGACCAAGGGGCTTGCTTTCTTGATTCGGCTCGCGCCTGAACTTCCTCTGGGTCCATTAACCAAGCTCTGCCGATAATTTCATCCTCCCCGCTTTTAAAATAGTTAAAGAATATTGCATTTATGTTGACGTTATAATCATCAGATAAATATTGAACTATGCGCTCTGACGAATCATCAAGCTCGGATGCAACGATTATCATGCTGTGATTGGTATTTATGTTTTCAGGTATTGATGTTCCAAATTTTTCGTTAAAGGCCTCTGCCAGACTTTTATCAAGAAACTTCGATGTAATAGAGTTAACATCATTGTATCCCAGCTTTTTGATCCCACTTGCATAGTCAAGCACCTGAGCAACTATCTCCCTTGGGGTTCTGTCACGCTTCAATTCAATGATAACCAAGTCACCTTGACTGTTGATGGCTAAAAGGTCAATTCGGCCCCTATATTCCGAAGTGACTTGACGCCCTATCAGAAGGAGATCAATTCCCAGTATGGACGGGTCTTTTGTAATCCAATTTTCAAGCCGTTCCTCTTTGTCCAATGTCGCCGTGTTAATTTCAGAAAGGTCATTACCCTCAACTTTCCATAGGTTCATGCTAAACGCCATTATGTTCTCCTTTGTTATATGTAACTCTTATCTAATAAAGTCTGCTCTGAGCCAATCCCTTTTTTCAATAGGCTCATTGAATTCTTTTTCATCCAAAATTAAGTGATCTGGATCATAGATAATAAATTGAACTCTGCGATCATTATCACCATATTTTGTTATATCGGCGGCAATAGCATCTGTAATTTTATAAATATCGCTTTTCTTTCTTACATATTTAGCCTCTACCCAAATGGATAGCGACTCAGAAGACCAATCAGGTTTCGTTAATGAAGAAGCCCAGCGCATATAAGGAAATTCTCTTATAAGATCAAGATCGTGAGTTTTTAATATTCCATCACAAATTTGCTGTAAATGCGGCTCATCATTTGGTTTATGTTTTTCACATGCAACAGGTAACCCTGTCTGTAAAAGATGGGCTACTTTATTTGAATACCGTATCCAAGTCGATTCTAAATGCTCTTGACCTACTACTATCGCCAGCATCGAGCTATCATCAAGATCACCTTCAATGAGTTTACTTGCATTTATTTGAATCTGCTGGGTAATTACTCTATGAACTGTATCAGCATGAATTTGGTGCATCTTTATAAATTTATTGGCGGCTTGTCTTTTTTGGGGAAAGAATCGAATTGCTCTGGTTAAATCGAGGTTAAACTTTGTTGCAATCTCATCTTCGGTTAACAATTTAAGCTCATTTGCATGTCTCACAAAATTTACGGCCATATTTTTTTGATAGCCTTTTTCCCTTGGTCCAATAAAAACGTCAGAAACATAGTCTGTATGTTCATCATATTTCTCAAGTCCACAATCAATAATTGCAATCCGCCGATCTATACACTGGGTACAAGTTCCACAATGCCAACGGGTTTTCGATTGAAAATGCCCAGAATGGGCGCAAGAAGAAGTATATGAAATTAAATGGCTTGCTTTTCTTTCCGCAATTAAAGCAACTACCTCAGCCTTAGTTTTAAAAATAAAAGGATTATCTACTTCAAATTCTCTTTCAAGCACTAAACTGCAAAGCTGTTTAAAAAGATAAAGAGAATGTGGATGAGTGGTACGGGAAGCTCTCGCTCTAAGGACTTCATCTGCGATTGGCCAGTTTAGACTTACTATTCCATTTTCAAAGAAGCTTATACCTTTTGCTCTTAAAGACTCAGCTACAACAGTCCCAAGAACGCAATATAAAAAAGAACGGGTTCGTTGGGTATACTCACGGCCTAATTTTTTATCCTTGTTGATCCACACTGGAATATGAATCATTGGTGTCTGAAAGGTATTTTGTAACTTGCTGAATAAATTGATTTGGCGCTTTGATAATTTAGCCACAGGTCTGTGGCTCACCAAAACCAATTTGCTTCCCTCAGATGCTGTTACCACAGCTCCTGCAAGAGAATCTAATCCGCCTGAAAAAAGAAGAACCCTATCTACATCATAAAAGGGCCAGTCTAAATTATTGCCGAATTCAAGATATTCCTGAATGTGTCGATCTCTTACTAATTTTTGAAAAGTAAATTCATAGGTGTCATCTGATAGGAATAATAAAGTTTTTGATAAAAGACTTTGGACCTCATCTTGGTTCCAAAATTCAACATCACGCACCGAAATGACGAACCTAAAGTCCCGATCCCATGACTCTGTGGTTTGTTCGTCTTTCCATACACCTTTTCGCAATGTTGAAGCATCAGCCGCATATACAAATGACGCAATTTCTAAAAAATCAACCAAACGAGGAGTCAAATGCTTCAAAAATATTTTGGAAACATCTTCAATATTAATAAAAACATTTTTATCATGACCAATTGTGCCAAGCTCTTTTAAAAGACGACCATTGGCCTCTTTTTCATCAACTTTAGCCTTATTACAAACGAATAAGCGTGGCTTACTCATATTTGTTCCTTCTGGGACTCTAATTCCGTTTGTAGCTTTCTCAGTGCGACAGCTAAAAATTTTGATGTGTTTTCAAGGGTAATCCCCTCAAGGTATTCGGTTTTGGAATACCATTCGCCCGAGAAATCATGCACAATCATAGCGCTTTGCTCACAGTGGGCTATTAAAATCATATTAAATCGAGATAAATCGCCGACCTGGGGTATACTCTTTTGGCCAGTTAGTGAGGCTGTAATTCTACTTAAATAGAAGTTGAGATAACGGGAAAGGAATGAACTAAAAAATTTTTGGGCTAATCTTGCAAATCCTTTCTTGGTCGAATATTTTTTTATAGCAACCAACAGGTCTTCTCGGCCTAAATCAAATAAACTCTTAGATTCTGGACCAACTAATTTGGTTAGTGCTTCGCCAGCCGCTTGTTGAGCTTTTTCACTAATATCTGTATGTTTTCCATACTTGAGTAAAAACTCATCGATACTATTATGTATATCTGAAACAAGATCAAAAATATTACTATCTTCTCCAAGATAAATCCCAAACTTTTCTAATCTTTTTGGCCAATCCTCGTCTTTTGAAGACAATGCAATTTGAGTTAGTAAATAAAATGAATAGCGGAACCCGTAGTCATTAATTACCCTTTCCAAACCTGCTTGGGTTGCCTCAATTGTTTTTTCTGCAACTGCCTTTACTATTTCGGGTAATAACGTGTCACCCGTTTCAGTCATAGTGGCAACAGTTGATACAACTTCATCCCATTTTTTTGTTTTTGGGATATCTCCGAGTCGAGTATGTCCCATTTTTAGAACTCCATTGAGTTTGAAGGATAATGTTTTTTCAAACGATTAATGTAGAAAAATGGCCAGCTATTTCAGAATGCTTTAAACCGTAGCTTTCTGTTTCAGTCTCACGGCAGTTTGGCTTTATCTTGATGAGTCTTTACTGAAAGGTCAGGCCTGAGGTTCAGTTTCGGTGGACGTGAGCTTGTAATATCAGTTTAAATATGATCGGTGTAGATCAGGAATTCGGTTTGAAATCTGCTGGAAAGATGACCTTGACCTATCGTAAATGCCTGTTATTTTTAGATTCACATACATGCTTTTAGATAAATTGTCAAGATTATTATAGAAATGTCACAATGTGCGAACGGCCCTTAAAACTCATTCTCATATACATCTCCTATTTCCTGCGGCTGGATACATAGATAATCAAGTGTCTGGCGACGGTTGCTGTGGTTAAAGCATGCCATAACCCGTGGCAAATCAACACCAATTGTCATAAATCTTTTTGGGGAATGAAAAGCAAACCTTTTATATGTTCATTTTTTAACTATGTTCATTATAAACGTACAAAGCTATGTTTTGAACGAAAATAATAACTAAATCGCCCTTTTTCTTTATGTGGTACCGCATTAGGGTTTTAGCCCGATTAGTTGACAAGCTTTGTATGTGTTATGAATCACTTGAAATTGTTACTGATCAAAAAATTTGGTTTTAGACAAGCTACCAGCGTTTTTTAGAACATATAGGCTTTAAGCCCTTGTCAGAATTGGCAGGGGTTTTCATTGATTTTTTTGGTAGTAATCCTTAAATTTTTCTGCAAAACTTTCACGCTGTATTCTAATTTCGATAACTATTGGATTTACTTCAAAAGGCCCGGCAAGTTCATTAGAGGCATAGGACCAGAACTCATGTGAAAGGTTTTTACTATCTGAGAATTGATCACGGTTTGATTCTAATAAATCGATACAAAATTTCTCAAGCTGGCTTGTAGGAACCAATAATTGACCAGCAAACCAATCGCCTTGTGTTTCATACCAATATAATTCTCTTTGTGGCATAGACTGTATAAATTCGATATATTCCTGGATAGAGTCAAAGGAAAGCCCTTCATATAAGGATTCGTGCATAATGAAATGAGCTATTTCGTGCGCAAGAGTGAATCTATATTTTTCCACAAAATTATCATACTGATATTCATCGATAAAAATTTTCGTTCGGTCAGCACTTAAAAAACCACTTTGGCTGAACATCTTATACAAATATGGAACGGGAACAATATCCAGACCCAAATCAAACTCGATTATTCCCTCAATCGGTATTGGCAATTGTAATGACGGATGAAATTTTGCTAAAAAGTCTTCTACAAATTGAGCAACATGTCTATAAGTCAGGTGCGGTGCCACGAAAGTCATCTTAATTCCTTTGTGATCGTTTCCAGGAGTTCCTGAATTTTTTCCTTCTCAATACTGTCTTTTCGAATAGATCTAAAAAGTATCGGCACAGCGGCAAGCAATTCCTTATCAGAAACAATGTCAGTGGGAATTTTGCCGGCACTAATGGCGGCTAAATCACAAAAGTCTAACCAATCATCTGATCCCTTCTTGATGCCGAGTGCTGAAGCATATTGCAGTCTTTTTTCCTTACTTTGAGGCGGCGGAAGGAGGCCTCGTTCAAGCTTACTAATATTACCTGCATCAAAACCATTCTCACGACAAAACTCCCTGAGAGTTTTTCGGAGTGCTTTTCGCTTTGCGGAAAAAAAATCTCCAAAATTTGTATACATTTTCATCCCCCCCTCGTTTCTACTAAATTATTATCACCTTTGACGTTGTATATTTATATACAACGTTGTATAATAAATTACAACACTTTTTTCATCGAATTTGGAACAAATATATATCACGGTGCAACGACCCTGATCATGCACTATGATCGAATTATGTAACATTTTTGACATCTTCGAGTGAACACCTAAACATAGGCAAATAAAAAATGCCGAAATAAAGACAATGAGGACTGATCAGTTCCTGTCTTTGTGTGCTGTGATTAAAACATACCATAAGTCTGGGCAGGTCAACACCAATTGTCATAAATCTTTTTGGGGAATGAAAAGTAAACCTTTTATATGTTCATTTTTTAATTATGTTCATTATAAACGTACAAAGCCATTTTTTAAACAAAAATAATAACTAAATCGCCTTTTTTCTCGGCGGGTTACAACATGATCCCTTTTCGCAAAGTCGATCGGTACGCACATAACCTTTGCGCTGTTTCCAGCTTCCTCAAATAGACTAAGTAGTTCTTGACTTCGGTTTTGATAAATGTTTCTTTTTTTCATGGGTGAAGCTCCTTTAGTTTCTGCAGCTGCTTCATTGCAGACTGCTCCTAAATTGTACCACCGGAGAAATCCGGATGGCTCATTAAACAGAGGAGCTTCACCTTACTTATTATGAAAAGTTTAATAAACTACCTGACTATCAGCAAAATATTCAATGGCTGCCCGAGTTATAAAGTTTGTAACAATTGAGCTCTTTGAAAAGGGACATGAACTTGCACAGATCTCGACAGATAAACACTAAAAAATTTAGAACTTGAGGATACAGGTATTATAAATGGATTTTTTTCTTTTCTGAATTCCACAATTGGCAATTCTTAAATTATCCCTTTCATCCGTGTTTATCCGCGTCCCTTTTTGGAAAAAATTAAAGTCGTACCAGCGTTTAGATAGTAGTACATCCAACTCTCGAGAAAGGAGATCAAACCATAGCCGAATACGTGGGCGCACTAGATCAGGGCACAACCAGCAACCGCTTCATCATTGTTGATCACAGCGGCCGGATCATCGGTGTGGATCAGAAAGAACATGAACAGATTTTTCCGCAGCCGGGATGGATGGAACATAATCCCCTTGAAATCTGGCGGAACAGCCAGGATGTCATCCGCGGCGCTCTGGCAAAGGCGAATCTTACCGGATCGAATCTGGCCGCCATCGGTATCACCAATCAACGGGAAACCACCGTGATCTGGGATAAAAATACCGGCAAACCTTTCACAAACGCCATTGTCTGGCAATGCACCCGCACCGATCAAATATGTAAAGAATTAGGCCGGGAGCAGGGGCAAAACCGCTTTCGCGATAAAACCGGACTGCCGATTGCCACATATTTTTCTGGTCCGAAAATCAAATGGATTCTGGACAACCTTGCCCAGGCCCGCACCGCGGCCGATAAAGGTGAGGCCCTTTTCGGGACCATGGAAACCTGGATCATCTGGTGGCTCACCGGCGGACCCGGCGGTGGGTCCCATGTAACCGATGTGACCAATGCCAGTCGCACCATGCTGATGGATTTGCATACCCTGGATTGGGATGAAGAGATTCTTCAAATCTTGGGGATACCCCGGCAAATTCTGCCCCGCATCGTTCCATCCAGTGACAGTAAAACCTGGGGAGTGACTCTGAAAGACGGTCCGTTGGGCGCCGGCATACCACTTTGCGGGGCTCTCGGTGATCAGCAGGCCGCACTGGTGGGCCAGACCTGCTTTGACCAGGGCGAAGCCAAGAATACTTACGGCACCGGCTGCTTTTTGCTGCTGAATACCGGTCATTTCCCGGTACCTTCCCGCCAGGGTTTATTGACCACTTTAGGTTATCAAATCAATGATCAGCCGCCGGTTTATTGCCTGGAGGGATCGATCGCCATCAGCGGCGCACTGGTTCAGTGGCTCAGGGATAACCTGGGTTTGATTACCAGTGCACCGGAAATAGAGGATCTGGCCAAAACCGTCGAAGACAATGGTGGTGCCTATTTCGTCCCGGCCTTCTCCGGTCTTTTTGCCCCGTACTGGCGTTCCGATGCGCGCGGTGTGATCGTCGGCTTGACCCGCTATGTCAACAAGGGGCACATCGCCCGGGCGGTCCTGGAAGCCACCGCCTATCAGACGCGTGATATTGTGGAAGCCATGAACAAGGATTCCGGGGTCGAATTGACCAGCCTCAAAGTCGATGGCGGCATGGTCGGCAATGAACTGCTGATGCAATTTCAGTCCGATATCCTGGGAGTGCCGGTGATACGCCCCAAAGTTTCGGAAACCACCGCTTTAGGCGCCGCCTATGCCGCCGGTCTGGCCGTTGGGTTCTGGTCCGGACGTAAAGAGCTGCGGCAGAACTGGGCCAAAGATAAGACCTGGCATCCCGCCATGGACTCGGCGCTCAGGGAAACATACTACCAGCAGTGGAAAAAGGCTGTGGATCGAACCTTTAACTGGGTGGATTAAACAAACTGATTCTCTTTACATAAAAACTGCATTTCTGCTATGAAAACCGCACTAATGTAGCGCTATTAAATTGGAGGCTTTAAAGTCGATCGGAGGGTTTTTCAATGATGAAAAACTTATCTATGAAGAATCGAAAAAAGGGGTTAAAGAGTTAGAAGAGGAAATTACTGAACTTAAAGAGGATGAGGAAGAGATACTGAACCAGGATGCCGGTATTTTGGTAAACTTTTGAAAGTTTCTGCAAAGAAAAAGATTTGAATTATACAATTTTCGATACTCCCGTGTTAAGGACGCTTGTGCGCTGGTTTTCGATATTTTTTTTAAGAATTACAAGATGGCGTACAGAAGGCCGGTTCCCAGTCATTCCTAAATTTGTTCTTGTCGCGGCTCCACATACATCAAACTGGGATCTCCCATACGGTTTATTCATCACATTTGTTCTCAGGGGAAAAATATACTGGATGGGAAAAGAGACCATATTTCGCGGGCCATTTAAAAAGTTTTTCAAATGGCTAGGGGGAATACCTATCGACCGATCCAAATCAGATAACGTTGTTGCCCAGTCAATTCAACAATTTCATCAGAATGAAAAGCTGATCCTTACTATTGCGCCGGCTGGAACTCGTACAAGGGTCAAGAGGTGGAAAACAGGATTTTATCATATCGCCAATGGCGCGAATGTTCCAATTGTGCTGGGCTTTCTTGATTATCGCCGGAAAGCCGGAGGAATAGGCCCGGTAATTTATCCAACTGGAGATTTTGAGACTGATATAAAGACTGTCAGAGCTTTTTACGGCGGTATCAGAGGCAAATATCCAGATAAATCAATTGCTCCTGCTGACAAACGAAGCAGATCTAATAATTCTTCATAGGAATTATGGTACAATTATATGATTGAAAAATTTAAGGAAAAAAATCTTTTCGATTTCGCTTTGAAATGTGTATTGGGGACGCTCCACAGTTTTACAGTTTTAACAAATCGGTAATGCTGTAATCGTTGGATAAACAGACTTTTTCACCGCGCTTAACCGATACATAAAAACAAAGGGGGAACGGGCAATCTGCTGGCAATAACCTTGACCTCTCGTAAACACCTGTACTTTCAGAAATCATATACAGCTTTTTACATAAACTGTTAAGATTATTATAGCAATGTCACAATGTGCGAACGGCCCTTACAACTCATTCTCATAAACGTCTTTAATTTCCTCCGGCTGGATACAATGATAATCAAGTGTCTGGAGAGAAATGAACGATCAATGGGGTATCGTCACATTTGTTTAAACTATATCTGCAAATCATTTGCATAATCGAAGCTAATTATATCTCCTACTTTTGTTTCATTATACCCTCTCTCTTTATGTGAAAATTTTCGCATTTGGGTAGCATTGAAACTTTGAAAAAATTTCTTTACTGAAAGTAAAACTTCTAATTCACTATCAGAAAACACTGATACATCGGGTTTAACCTCAGAATAAAGTTTTTCCCCAAGATAATCTCCATAGTCAATTTCTTCAACACGTATTGCTTTTTCGTCATGAATAAGGGTCGCAAAATAATGTTCATAATTATCCGGAACAGGCCCATGATGAGCATGAGCATACTTAGCTCCGGATATTGATATGGCATAATCCTTAAAGCACTTAAAATCTGCATAAAAGATAAGCTTACATAGTTTAGATTTTAAAACGCCATCTTTAGCGAAAAATTTAATCATTTGGAATAGCTTGTTGAGATCAAGTTTTTTATATCCACTCTCAATAGAAGGTTCATATTTACCAAAACGTTCTGTAAGAATGTTTGGAAATGAACATATTTTTTCTACTGCAGCCGATAACTCATTTAGAAGTCGTTTCCTTTTCTTCTCCGGTAAAAAGCTTTCATTTTTAACTATTAGCCTATGTAAATTTTCTGGATTTTTGACGAGTTGTAAAACTCTATCATGTGCATCATCTTGAAGAGCACCGTTTTCATAGCGACTGAGCGTAGCTCCTCCCCACCCAATTAGCTTGCTTAGCTCTTTTTGAGTAAGTCCATAAAGCTTACGCATTTCACGAATCTCTTCTGGTTGAATCATCCCGTGTTTGCGTCGATATTCTCGATAAGCCTTCTCTAATGGATCGTCTTTTAAACCAGGGTCTTCAAATTCCTCTCCACATTCTGTACATTTATAGTATTCAACTTTAACTTTTATTAACTCCCCTCTAACACTTATTTCCTCAGTGGTTATTATATACTCTAATTCCGAAATTTTTTCACAATTTGGGCACACTCCTTTCATTATCATCGCCTCCTTCCCCTTGTATTTGTTTTTTCTTTTTTAGAGGATTAATAATTGGAAATTCAGCTATATGGAAAGAAATACATTTCGCGATTCTTACCGAACCGGACTCAGCGATTTTCAGTTTAATATAAACATCATAACCACTAATTTTTTTACCGAACTCCCAAATTACGCCTGGCCTATCTTTGTCTGGTTTCGGGCCAGCACAATAATCAGATACTGAAAGGTTCAAAATTTCGTGTTTACAATTCTTTTTCGTAAAACCTATCTGTAATAAGGACTTTAAATTTTCTTTGCGATCAACAATATCTAACCCCCTTTCTTGAGTAACTATTTTTTAAAATCCTTTAAAAAAATTGATGCCTGTATTTCGATCGGTATTTCCAAAGAAGCGCCTCCAACAAAACCAGATCTGCTCAGTAGTTCTCCAAATTATATATCATATAATATTCATGTCAACGAAATTATATCATATGATATGTTTTTCGGCCCTTTTTATAATTACTTTAGATTTTTATTGGTCAGATAATGTGACAGTTTTGTGACATAAAGGATTTTTTCACAATTCATTCTCATAAACGTCTTTGATTTTACTCCATCTGGGCATTTAAATAATCAAACAATTTAACCCTATCGGGTATAACAACCAAAGGTTTTCCTTGACACTATACCCGATAGGTATTATTTCTTATTAAATGCCATTGGCATTATACCCATTCGGGTATAGTGATCTCTCATAACCCCTGCTGATGGCTCAATGAGATAGAATTTCGCATAAATCTAAAGCAAATGACCCCGAAAGGGTGTAATTATGAAGCTAAAAGACTTTGTAAAAAAGCAGCGTAAAATCCACGGACTGACCCAAATGAAGCTTGCCCAAAAGGCCGGGGTTGGATTGCGGTTTATCAGAGAGTTGGAACAGGGCAAGGCAACTCTGAGGATAGACAAAGTGAACCAGGTTCTTCAACTATTTGGCAAAACCCTCGGCCCGGTTGATTGGCGTCCGGGCATTGATGACAAAAAATAAATGGCAGATAAACAGAAAAAAGCGTTCGTCTATTTAAGGGACAGGAAAGCCGGCGTTCTTGAACAAACAGAAAGGGGATATCGCTTTTCTTATGACCCGGAATACCTTTCCTCACAAAAGGCTCAACCCATAAGCCTTACGCTACCCCTGACTGATGAGCTTTACGAAAGCGATCGGCTGTTTCCTTTTTTTCTGGGCCTGATCCCTGAAGGCTGGCTTCTGGACCTTACCAGCCGAACGTTAAAGATAGATCCGGAGTCCTCTTTTGATATCCTTCTTGCCACCTGCGCTGATTGTATCGGTGCCGTCAAGGTTGTTCCGATCGATGAGGAAAACAACTAGTTTCCATCCAGAAATGGCCCTTTTTCCGATGAGCTGCGTTCTCCGCGGGTTTACGTCTGCGGCATACCTGATGTACGCCTCAACACAAACCCTTGTGCGGCCTTGCCCATCGAAAAAATTGCTCTTTTCTGAATTGGAAACTACTTAGTGTTTTTTTAACAACTTATTTGCGAATGGACACTAACTAATGATCTATAAATGTCTTTCATGTCAAGAACCTGAATCCGGAGAGGATCTTTTAAACGGATACCACCCAAAATGCTCGAAAGCGCTTTTTGGAACCCGTCAACCCCCAAGCGTGCCCTTTAAGAACACTGAGGTGACTGCTGAAGCTCAAAAAATGGTTGGTAGAATGTCGATTTCGGGCGTACAACCCAAACTTTCTGTTATCCATGATCGCAAACGCCATGCGTTGATTGTGATTGATACGGGGGGACTCTATATCCTTAAACCGCCGACAGATCGTTTTGAATCGCTTCCTGAAAACGAGAATCTGTGTATGAACATTGCATCTGCTTATGAGATTGCAGTTCCGAATCATGGGTTGCTACCGCTGAAAGACAACCGGTTGGCATATGTTGTGAAGCGCTTCGATCGGCTTGAAGACGGTTCAAAACTCCAGCAAGAAGACTTTCAACAGCTTCTGCAAGCCGATGATAAATACTCCGGTTCCTATGAAAGCATCGCAAATTTTATAAAGAAACATTCCGATGTTCCGGGACTCGATCTGGTAAGCCTGTTCGAAAGGGCCTTGCTCTTTTTCGTGCTGGGTAATGGTGACGCGCATCTGAAAAACTTTTCTCTGGTTAGAAAACAAGACGTCGGTTATCAACTTTCGCCGGTCTATGATATCGTCAATTCCGGGCTTGTACTTCCCGAGGAGAAAGAGGAAATGTGCCTCAGCCTTCAAGGAAAGAAAAATAAAATATCAAAAAAAGATTTTCAGCGGCTGTCCGAACATTTTGGACTGCTCGGCAAACAGGCCGGTAACGCTTTGGAACGTTTGAACGCCCTCAGATTTTCCATTGAAACGATGATTGAGGAGAGTTTTTTAAATGACCGATTGAAAAATCGATTTCTCGAAATTTTTCGGAAAAGAATAGAACGAATTTTTAGATAAATGTCGAGGTCGAATTTTAGAAAAGCTCCATCTGCACGGAATTTTTTTCCGCAACGTTACGGCGGAAGCTTTGGCTGATAAAATCAAGTTTATTCTCTTTAAGTTCGACAGACCAATTTTTGCAAAATTCCGACTGGGGCTTATCTGAATAATCGACCTCAAACATCCCGGCACCCGGCTGTGTGATATTCACAGGGTCATTGAATATCAATTCCTTTTCTTGTGCGGTTATTACGGGGAAACCGTAGTATTCATTGTCGTATTTGAACCCGCCTTTGGTTTTTAACCGATGAACGACAAACTCCATATGTTTGGCAAGTCTCTTACGAATTAACTGCTTGGACGAATCAACGATAACATCCTTAATACGACCAATAATATTTTTCAGAGAGGGGTCTATTTCGTAACCGATGCTGTTTCTCCCTGAGGCAATTGCGGCGGCAGTTGTTGTTCCTGTTCCCAAAAAAGGATCAAGGACGGTATCGCCTTTGGCTGAATACATATTGATCAATCTATACGCTACCTCAAAAGGATAGGCCGCACTTCTTAGCCGGGATTCTTTATCGTTCAGGGCTTGCGGTGTTCCTTTGACATCAAACCATACATCAGAATACCAGCGATTGCGTTCCTCCCAAAATATAGCGCTTTCACGCCTTATCTTTTTATCTTCTTCTTTCTTGAACACACGCTTTGGGCCTTTTCTTAAAATCAAAATATATTCATGTTCTAAAGTTACATATGCCCCGGCAGGGAGCATACCTGAACCCATGAACTTGTTGGGCGCATTGGTCTGCTTCCGCCACAGGATACAGGGAAGTGCCGAGAAACCAAGCTCCAATGCACTTTTCAAAATTCGCATGTGGTTTGGATAAAGTACGAAATTACCGTTGATAGTTCTGGTGGCATCACCGATGTTGATGCAGGCAAAACCACCGACTTTTAACACCCGGTAAACTTCCTTCCATACTAAGTCCAACAACTGGTGCATCATTTCAAAGGCATTTAATCCATCCCCTTTTTCCAGAGCTTTCTTTACAGATGAGCTTTGCTGGGCGAGCATTTCATCCCACATTTCAATCATCGGGTAGGGCGGGGATGTTACTATGAGGTCAACGCTCTCAGATGACACAACCTCCATATTCATGGCGTTGCCAAGGATAAGCATCACGCCTTTATTGGAACAACAGCCGGAAAGTCATTACTAAGAAGACTGATCTTTGAAAACAACATTGAAGGATTTGCCAGGTTGCTTACGACTGCCGATGCTATTAAGTCTCAAAACGGCCTTTCCAAAATCGTCTATGGACTGGAGCCAACCGGCAATTACCACAAGCCATTAGCCAGGCATTCAATCCGTTGTGATTGTAACGTTGTAATGGTTACCGGCCAGGCGGTTAAAAACAACCGGCATCTTCTGAATGGGCGCTGGGACAAAAATGATATGAAGGATGCAGCCAATATTGCAGACTTGGTTTCCAGGGGAAGATGCCTTTACTATGATTGTCCATCACCAAGCATTATTGAAATTCGGTCTTTACTGTCATTAAGAAGGCGGCTAAAAAGAGAAGAGCATGGTCTTCGGATGCGAATCAGAAATAATCTTCTGGCCCAGTACTTTCCCGAGTTAGACAGATTTTACAACGCCTGTGAGAGTGAAGCTCTTTCGATCGTACAGTATTTGCTATATCCTGATACAATCGCAGCAATGGAATTTGGGGAGTTTTTTCACCTGGTGACAAGAACTCGTCGGGGGACAGCCCAGACGCTCAGGCTGCGTAAGATCCATGGTTTGGCAGTAGAATCTGTGGGCTGTCCTTTGGGACCCGCAGGCGAATATGAATCAGACCTTCTTGTCGAAAAGCTTAACCAGGTACGCCAACAGATTAAAAAAACCGATGATTTAATTAAAGACTTTTGTCTTGAATTCTCTGAATATAGCTATCTGCTAACCATACCGGGCTTTGGCCCTTATATATCGGCCAGGGTGTTGGCGTCCATTGGAGATCCTTTTCGATTTGAAAACCGAAAACAGCTTATCAAAATGTCCGGATATGATTTATGTGCAAACCGGAGTGGTAAAAAAAGCAACAAAGCGATTCCGGTAATATCTAAAAAAGGCAACGGTGAGCTTCGCTATGCCTTGTATCAGGCAGCTATGGTAGCATCTGCAAGAGTCGATCTGTTCAGAACTTACTTTACCAAACTTCTTAGAGGAAGAGAACGTGAGCGCGGTATTAAAACAAAAATGTGTGTTAAACTGGCAGCGAAAATGCTGGTGATCGCCTGGACTTTGATGAAGAAAAGAGAACCGTTTGATCCGGCATATTTGAACATAGAATAAGAAGTTTTACTATTTCGGCGAGAGAGCCCGTTCACGAACGTTGGGGCATAAGACCTCTGGAGGGATAATCCTGGGCCTCTCACTGAACTTTCGACTCTGGATAAGGGATGATCGGCACTGCTGTTAATGCGGTAAGGCCGGATAAACGTAACGATCAGAGGTAGGGTTCGTACTTGTGAGAGATTCGCCGAAATTTTTTTAATAAACTATAAGGGGAAGTGCGTCCGGAAATCAGCTGCTCTTATATCTTATTGAAATAATTCGTTTATTGAAAAATTGCACTTTATGCTTGACAGAAGGAATATAGGATGTCCCGGATATTCCTGAGATGATTAGGCCGTTAGCTCGGAGCGAACAAGAGGATTAAATAACTATTAAACTCCCTGATAGGTCATCCTCGTTTTTATTTCCTGAATTTCCCCAATAGGCTGTTCGAGAATACAAACCCGCCTAAGTTATGGGCACATTATATGGTGTATCTAATGATATTGCACACTAGATATTGTGTCGAAAAATTAAAATTAAAATTTTCCTACAGATCTCTAGAAATCACACCGTTTTTTTGCTAGGCTTTTAGATGTATGCTTTAAATGCATGCTTAATGGTCCGATATTTCTCTACCCTTCCCAAGTACAAATAGATTCACCTCGATAAAGTGCAAAAGTGGAAATTAACTCGGGTTGTTGTTTAACGTTACTAATTCTTTTCAAATGAATAATGTGAGAACCCACCATGTTTTCTTTACAACTAAGTTCACTCAAGAATGTCTTGAGCACTGCTGCTTTGGTGCCTCAGTTTCAAATTCGCTTGCAAATGTCAAAGCAGGCGACATAGCTTTTTTATTTGATGGCCTCAAATGGATAGTATTTGGCCCGTTTGAAATTATTTCTGACCAACAACGCATCGACAGACGTCCCATCTATGGTAGGGACAAACGAGGAAATGTACGTTACAAAAATAGAGTGTGGTTCAAAACTGAAATGGCCAAAGCTACGCCCATGGTTAAGCTCTATTCATACGAAAGAGATGCTTCTAAGGTCTCATTTGTTTTGAACAGATACATCATCGCCACCCTCATTGCGAATAAACAAGTAAATGCAACACCCCTGACCACAACTGAAGGCCATTATCTCATAGAAAAGACACTCCGATTAGGGAATACTATTTCCACTAATCGGCCACAGATTCCTCCTAACATTGAAGCTGTCTTTCCAGTTTCTGTGCTTCGCCGGCCTGTCAGCGAGGCAGGTGTGGAGGTGCTTTTATTAAATAAGAGATGTCAAGGCTATCTTTCCGAATTCCTCGCTTCCTTCTCTAGACAGGCATCGTATTTCAATCAATTCGTTCTGGGCTTCCAGCGCCAAGTGGATGTTCTCATCGATGCACAAGACAGGCTTGCACTTATTGAGATAAAGCTGGCTAAAAATAAACAAAATCCATTTGATCAGGTTTTGGAATACCTTGATTATTGCCTTAGTTCCTTCCGTCTGCATTACAATCGTTCAAAAGCAATAGAAACAATTGATTTGGTTGCGCTCCTCGAGAATGGAAACCAATATTTATCAAACAACGCAATCAGAGCATTTTCCAGAAGATGTGCTGAGATAGGTGATAAAGAAAACATCGAAATTGATCCCCATACAGTCATTTACAAAATATCATCCGAATCATTGGAAACAGGAGTTTGTGTCATATGATGGCCCTTCTAAATTACTGGCGGCTCCATTAGGATAAAACTCAATTGTTTCACAGAACTTTATTATTTCTGTTCTAATCGGGATTACTTTATGTCGCATGTTGTGCGAAGCCACATCCCACCCAGGTGTAAGAACATTCTCCTGTAAGAGCTGCGGCCCAAGCATGCACCTCTACCCTCTCCAGAACGGTAAAACCCCTTTGGGAGAGTTCCTTCTCTATATCCACCGTCTGAACGTCGTAGAAACCGGAGACCACTAGCAAATTTTCCTTTAGGGGTAAAAGACGACGGTAGTGGTCAAACATTTCCATATGAGTGACTGCATGGAGGTTGGCAAGGATTAGGTTGAAGCTTCCCGAAACTGCATCCACCGATCCGTGAAAAAGGTGGGACCTGTCTTCCATCCGGTTCAAGGCCACATTTTGCATAGAAGCCTTTATTGCAGCAGGATAAATGTCGCATCCCAGTACGGTGGCGCCGTTTTTCAAAGCCGCTGCAAGCCCGAGGATTCCCGAGCCGCGGCCTATATCCAGGATGCGGGCTTCTCTTTTGATCTCTAATCAATGTAGATATGGTAAGCGCTGCTTTTGTTGAGGGGTGAGCGGGATAAAGGAACGTAGTTTTGATAACCACTATAAAAAATATGATACTATTCTAAAATTTCAAGGACAGTGTGTTTTTTTACCTTGGCAGAGGCAGCGCTTAATATAGTACGTATGGCTCGAACATTACGGCCTTTTTTTCCGATAACCTTCCCAATATCCGTTTTGGCCACTCTAAGTTCTAATACCGAGATCTGATCACCCTCTATCTCTGAAACCTCTACCTCTTCCGGATTGTCAACCATTGTTTGCACAATGCGCTTGATCAGGTCTTTCATAGCTCCATCTCTTTCGTTGGCTGTTAAAAATCACAAAATTAAATTGTCACTGAAGCTGCCGGCTTATAACACTTTAACCTTGACCGCCTGGATTCCCCTGGAGGTCTTTTTTATTTCAAAAGTTACTTTATCTAACTTTTGAAGCCCAAAATGACCATGGTCTTCGACACCACTACTGTGCACAAAAACGTCCCCATCGGTTTCGGTTTCAATAAAACCATAACCTTTTTTCTCACTATACCACTTCACCGTTCCATTTTGCATGCGCAACCTTTCTCGTTAAACCTCTTTAAAATTTGGTTTCACATCATTATAAAAATGAGATGTTGTTGATATCCGTCCTGCTAATCCGAAAATGTTGGAAACATATATTATAAAAAATTGCTTTTAACAAAATCTTTTCAAAACATTGTTTTTATCTTTGCCCTTTTAATTGAATTTTATTTATATTACAAGTCTTAAGAGGTTATTCTCGGAAAAAGTTCTAAAACAGGTAAGTCCCTCAAGATTGACGTTCTCGTAAAAAGTCAGATTTTGATGGCAAAGTAAAAAGCTCCAAATTCAAGGCGCGCAAATTCCGAGGAATGAGACGTACATATAGTACGTAGCAGTGACGAGGAATGCAGCGCAACGCAGAAGTTGGACTTTTTACGAAGCCATCAAGATTGTTTTTGAAGGTTTTAAGTATCCAATGAATATGATTAATTGCTTGTAACTATCCGGAAAAAGCATTATAAAACTCTTGCGCTCATTTTACTTAATGACTCCTTAACGCCAAATATCTATCGTTTTCAATATAAATCTAATATAATGGGACTATTATCATCACGCATTTCCATTACACGCTATCAAGTCTCGGGTCAACTTGACGGCTCTGTACATGAAACCGTCTACCAGGGCCTTAAACAACATGCGATCCCCAAAATCGAAGATAACGGTTCGGAAGCCATTGTCGGCTGGACGTCCTTTGAGAACCCGTATGCACCCAATTTCGAAGGTTATTCCTTTGTTTTCGGTGCCCACATGGTTTTTGCCCTGCGAATCGACAAAAAATCCATTCCGGCTAAACTCGTTCAGAAACATTATGCCCTGAAAGTTGCCAAACATCTGGCGGACACCGGCCGGCACTTTTTATCCGGCAACGAAAAAAAAGCCATCAAAGAACATGTCGTCAACACCCTGAGTCGACGTATTCCGGCCACACCGAACGTATATGATTTAGCGTGGCATTATAAGGAATCCTCATTGTGGTTCTTTTCCAACCTTAAATCGGCCAATGAGGCATTGGAAACGCTTTTTATCAAATCTTTTGGACTTCCGTTGATCCGTTTGTTCCCATATACAACGGCCGATTTGATAGCCGGACTATCGGACAGTGAGCGCGATCTTTTGCTAAAACTGGCGCCGAGCCAATCTGAGGAGTAACCAATGCTGGATATCGCTGTAGCATATAACCGTTACAAATTCTTAGGAAACGAATTTCTGACCTGGTTGTGGTTCATGATCGAAACTGATCAAAACCGGTTGCGCCGATATGACCCAGATCTTGTATCCCTGAACATCGGCAGCCGGTTGGTGCTTGAAAACACGCGCAACAACGCCAAAGAAACCATCACCATTAAAGGCGAAGATGCTAACCTTGAAGAAGGCCTGCTGGCGCTGAAAAAGGGGGCCGTTGTTACCGAAATACATCTGTCCTATAAAGCCGGCGCCCAACACTGGCAATTCAGCCTCAAGGGGGAAAGCCTCAACATCTCCAACCTGAAACTGCCGGAGACCGGACCGGTGGAAACCCCGGAA
The DNA here is from genome assembly GCA_030613575.1 of Desulfobacteraceae bacterium. GTDB lineage: Bacteria > Desulfobacterota > Desulfobacteria > Desulfobacterales > UBA11574 > S5133MH16. The sequence continues at coordinate 3,358 of JAUWLP010000011.1, read as the reverse complement.
GATCTTGAGGGCGCTGTTATCGAAAAGGCCTATCTGATGGAAAAGGTCATCGGTCTTGTAAGCAATCTCTTTTCCCATTTCGTCAAGCTTCGGGTATCAGATGAGTGGCGCAACCAAACGGTTTCCCGAATTCGAAAATGGGCGTCATCATAGTGATAGGGAACGCACTTCTTTGTTATTGACATTTTTTACAATGTATGATCGAAGAGAACATTCTGTTTTTTTGTCAAGATTTTTTCATGTTTTATGCAAATACCCAACCCGGACAAGCCGGAACCAAGAAATATTTGCCACCAAGACACAAAGACACGAAGGATTTTATTTTGTTATTCTCTCTTAGTGTCTTGGTGCCTTTGTAGCGAGAAGAAAAAAGTTTTGCCACAAAAAGTACAAAATTCACAATTAAGAAACTAACGCAGGAGGATTAAATTGTACGGTCTTCAAGCAATAGCCGCTCACAACGGCTGGGCCATGGCTCTTGCGGGCGCTTTAATCGTCTTTTCCGGTCTTGTGATACTCTCATTCGTAATCTCTCAACTTCATAGGATATTGGCGTTCTTTGAAAAAAAACCTGTCGATGTTGAACCACCCGAAGACAAGCCCGGATTTTTATTACCCAAACCATTTCCTGAAGACATTAATGAAATTGTGCGGCTTTATAAACCGTTGGTTGAAGCGCTGGGTGAAACCTTTTATCTTTCCGAGCTTTATGAGATGTCAAGAAAAAATGATTTCCCGCACCCACACATTACACTTACAGCTTTACGTGAATCTAAAATATTAGTTTCTGATGGTAATGGTGTTTTTTCCTGGAATCCCTCCACAGAAAATGATGATATTGAAAACGTTGAAGGTTAATTAATGGAGCTATTTTTTCAATTTTTATCAAACACCGGTTTTTATCTGGCCGATTATCGACACGTTATAATGATCGTGATCGGTTCTTTGTTTTTATATTTAGGGACCGCAAAACATTATGAGCCGCTCCTTCTTATTCCGATCGGGTTTGGAATTTTAGTGGGGAATGTCCCTTTTTTCAAGGGATTTGGTCTTGGAATATATGAAAGCAACAGTGTGTTACACTATCTGTATTTCGGTGTTGTTACAGGCCTCTATCCTTCTATAGTTTTTTTGGGTCTGGGAGCAATGACCGATTTTTCTCCTTTGCTCGCACGGCCGGTGCTTATGCTTTTGGGTGCCGCTGCCCAAATGGGGATATTTTTCACACTTCTTGGTGCTTTGGCCCTCGGCTTTTTACCCAAGGAAGCCGCTTCAATCGCTATAATCGGCGGCGCTGACGGACCCACATCCATATTTCTAACTGCCAAGCTCGCACCTCACTTGATCGGCCCTATCGCCATCGCCGCATATTCCTATATGGCGTTGATACCTGTAATCCAGCCTCCTATCATGAGACTCTTGACCACCCGGGAGGAAAGACTTATCAGGATGACGGAACTTAGAGAGGTGTCCAAGAAAGAACGCGTGATTTTCCCCGCCTTAGGCGTTTTGCTCTGCTGTTTCCTGGCACCAGCTTCCATACCGCTTCTGGGAATGTTCTTTTTTGGAAATTTTTTAAAGGAATGCGGCGTAACCGAGCGACTGGCCCAGACAGCTCGCACGGCTATTATCGATACAGCGACAATACTTTTGGGTTTAACCGTTGGCGCCAGCACCCAGGGTGACGTGTTTTTAACTCCAAAATCTGTGGGTATTTTCTTGCTGGGTGCCGTGGCATTCAGCATAGCAACCGCATCGGGAGTCATTTTTGCAAAAATTATGAATGCTTTTCTTAAAGAAAAGATAAATCCTCTTTTGGGTGCTGCCGGCGTATCCGCTGTTCCCGGTTCGGCACGAGAAGTTCATCTGGTGGGCCAGTCCGAGGACCCCGAAAATTACCTTCTCATGCACGCCATGGCCTGCAATTCTTCCGGTGTTATCGGTTCCGCAATCTGTGCCGGTATTTTGTGGAGCTTTTTGGTTTGACTTTGATTGTTTCCATAAGGGATTCATGATGTAGGCTGTTCATACCCTTCCCGTTTCAATAATTCCCGGTACCAGATAGCAAACTCGAACATCCCCCTGTACCTGTCATCATTGTTGATAATACCAAGACAAAATTCAAACACTCCTCTTCCATATGCATTGCTGTAGTCATCAAAGCTTTTTGTCTGTAAAAACTCCCGCACAAGTGTCTGTGTCGTTCGTTTTGTTTTATCTTTTCTTATATCTATGGGATCTTTGGGTTCCTGAAACGGATCCCAATTTTCATATCCTTTTTTAAGGATATGTTTCTGGCGCCTCGATGACATGCTTTCGAAAATCGCTGTTTTTCTTTTTTCCTCTTCTTCAGGTGAGATTTTTTTCATTTTCCTTTCCTTGTTGTTCTTCGGCTTTTTTCGAGCTTGCAATACCAAGATACTCTTCATCAAAATCTGCAAGAATGGCCATTGACAAGGGTACAAGCATATCTGCCATTTTTGCGTACTTTGTTTTTATTTCACGTACAAATTCATAGGAAATATTGTAAAGCTTTTTTTGAATCGCATCCAGATTAACAGCCGGATACTGTTTGCCTTCGACAAACCCCGATTTCCCGCAGGTATGACTGCGACCTCCTATGGACGTCGGTATTCCATAAAGTCGGCAAGTTATCGGCCGATATTCGTAAAGGTCACACATTTCATTATCGTTGAGAAGAGAGCATCTGACCCGTTCGGCAGCAATATCCATGAGTATTTCCGTCTCGTTTTTTCCGGCCTTTTTATTTTTATACGCTTGTTTTTTAACCATATGTGTTTTTCGATCAGCTTTATTGGCTCTTTCGATAAGCCTGATTTTTCCCTTGCCTTTGATGCGTTTATTAAACTGATAATTTATATAGATCGCTTCAATCAGCGTGAGGTCAAACAAAGCATGACAACAATCTGAGCATTTAACTGTACATTTTACACATTTCGGAAAATCCTTTTGTATCCGCGCGAACACCTGGTCTGCCATATCCACAACCGCTTCGTATTTTTCAAAATATGGCGTAAAGTCTATTGTCATAATTTAACTCCTATCCCGGACGAGCCGGAACCAAGAAATATTTACCACCAAGATACGAAGGGTCTTGTTTTGTTGTTCGTTCTTAGTGTCTTGGTGCCTTTGTGGCTAAAAGAAAAAAGTTTTGCCACAAAAAGCACAAAATTTACAAATAAGGAACTAATTTGATGTCTCGGAAATTCCACAATTGGTTGAAATTAAAGATCTTTTAATAGCTCCTGGTTTATGCCATCAGAATGGAAGAATGGAATGTTGGAATATTGGGAGTTAGGCGGAAATAAACCATTTTAATTGTAAAAAACTCCTTCAA